>JANPEU010000472.1:0-6178 GCA_031423175.1 Bacteroidota bacterium | reverse complement strand
GAAAAAATTCTCGTCATCGGAGCCTCAGGACAAATCGGAGTGGAGCTTACACTTGCACTTAGAAAAATTTATGGAAATGCCAATGTAGTGGCAAGTGATCTTCGGGAACAGAATCCGTTGCTCGAAGGAACCGGTCCTTATGTTTCGCTGGATGTGATGAATAAAGAAATGCTGCATGTACAGGTGATACGGCAAAATTTTACACAGATTTATTTATTAGCTGCTATCCTTTCGGCAACGGGAGAAAAAAATCCAAATCTTGCCTGGAATCTGAACATGAGTGGATTATTAAATGTATTGGATATAGCAAGAGAAGAAAAAATTAAAAAAATTTACTGGCCCAGTTCTATTGCTGTATTTGGACCTACTTCGCCAAAAAAGAATTGCCCGCAGCAAACAATCATAGAACCGATAACAGTGTATGGCATTAGTAAATATGCCGGAGAGTTTTGGTGCAATTATTATCATCATCGTTTTGGAGTTGATGTAAGAAGCCTTCGTTATCCCGGTTTGATTTCTTATAAATCGGCACCCGGTGGCGGCACAACAGATTATGCGATTGAAATTTTTCATGAAGCATTGGAAGAAAAAAAATATGAATGTTTTTTAACGGAAGACACTTACCTGCCCATGATGTATATGCCCGATGCCATTCGTGCCACAATCGAATTGATGGAAGCACCTGCTTCAGCAATTTCCATCCGCACTTCATATAATTTATCGGGTATGAGTTTTTCACCAAAAGAAATAACAGCTGAAATAAAAAACCATATCCCTGATTTTACTGTTTCTTATAAACCAGATTACCGGCAGCAGATAGCCAACAGCTGGCCGCAGAGCATAGAAGATACTGTGGCAAGAAATGACTGGGGCTGGAAGGAAGAATATAATCTGGCTGCCATGACTACGGATATGATTAAAAATTTATCAGAATCAATTATATGAAAATAATACACGTTTTAGTTCTTAGCACCTTTCAAATTTTTTTTGCAAATGCCCAGCCAGTTCTTAAACCCGGCATGTACAAGTCTGTATTATACCGTGAAGATAAAAAAGAAGTTGTTTTTAATCTGGAAGTAAAACAGGTTAACAATCAATTTCAATTCAATATTATTAATGCCGAAGAAAAAATTCTATTAAAAGATGTAGAAATAAAAAATGATTCAGTGAATTTTAAAATGCCGGTATTTGAATCTGAGTTTAAAACACAGATACAAGCGGATGGCTCTTTAAAAGGTACCTGGTTTAAAGGCATAGCAGATAAAACCCAGCAATGGCCCTTTGTTGCATTGCTATGGAAAAAAAGATTTGAATCGGATCAGGGCAAAGCAAAAAATAATATTAGTGGAAGATGGGAAGTAACAATTACAAGAGCAAACGGAACGCTGCGCTATGCAACAGCTGAGTTTATTCAAAAAGGAAATAATCTTACCGGAACATTTTTAACCCCATCGGGAGATTACCGATACCTGCAGGGTATTGTAACCGGAAATAAATTATTACTCTCCACTTTTGATGGTGCTCATGCCTATACATTTTCAGCAACAATAGCTGGTGCGACTAAGATTATTGATGGATTTTTTGGTTCGGGTATAGCAGGTGTAGAAACCTGGGTGGCCTTAAAAAATAAAAATGCTTTACTACCGGAATCGGCGGCACCTCAATTAAAAGAGGGATTTACAAAACTTGATTTTAGTTTTAATGATTTAGATGGGAATACAATTTCCATAACCGATGATCGGTTTAAAAATAAAGTAGTCATTATTCAGATAATGGGCAGTTGGTGCCCCAACTGTTTAGACGAAACAAAATTTTTAAGTGATTATTACAATAAAAATAAAAGCAGGGGAATAGAAGTAATTGCACTGGCTTATGAATACAGTACGGATTTAGATCGTTCAAAAAAAAGTTTAAAAAAATTTCAGCAATTGTTTAATGTGCAATATCCGATGCTGATAACAGGAGCTACAGCAAATGATTCACTGAAAACAGAAAAAACATTGCCGCAGATTACGCCAATTAAAGTATTTCCCTCTGCAATTTATATTAATAAAAAAGGAAACGTTTATAAAATTCATTCTGGGTTTTATGGCCCTGGTGCTGGAAAATATTTTGAAGAATATAAAAAGGAATTCTATGCAACCATTGATCAATTGTTGAAGGATTAAGAAACCGGGTTGAATGACTGCCTGCCGCCGGTTGCTGACTTACTAATACAGTTTCCCGTCTTCATAGTTCAGTTGAAAAAATAAATGGTAAGCTTTTCCAAAATCTTTAATGATATCATACGAAGAACGTCCAATCATGGCTTCACTGGTGATAGATTTTTTTTTGGAATTTAATACGATCTGCTGCAGGTCGGCAAAGACAAACTGGTTATTAACGGGGATCATGCGGATGAAAAAACCATTACCTGTATTGTAAAATAAATAACGGCCATCAAAAAATCCCCAATATTTATTTCCGGGTTCCAGCATTCCATTTTTAATAATTCCTAAGTTGGCGGCCACTATATTTCTGTCATAATAATCTTTGTAGGGAATAATATCAATACTATCTGTGATTACTTTTTGGTTCAGAAAATCATCGAAACTTGCAAACACGCCATAGCTCATTCGTTTTGGAAGATTCGCCTTTTTTTGTGTGATATAATTTTCCATCCGGGTTTCTGTAATCAATGATCCCGGATTTTCTTTTTCATCCATTTTTAATTTTGCAATTTCCAATTGCAGCAGATGCGTCATGGAATCAACTAATAGCTTGTTGGTTATTTCTTCGTTATAGAGTAACTCTATTTTTCCATTCATTCGTTTGACCGGATAATAACTGGTGTCTTTTGCTGCGAAGTATTCAAATTTATATTCCAGTGCTGCAATCAGGTTTTTTTTCAAAAAACTAAATTTATTGTTTGAAAAATAAGTAATCCAGCAATGCTGTATCACAATAATTAATTTTCTTTCCTGCGTGTTATCTGTTTCTACACCATCAGCAAAAATAGTTTTAATCAAATCTGGCAATGAACCCTGCAGTTTTATTTCCTTCGGCGCATTTTTATAGACAGGCTTATAACCGAGTTTTGAAAAATCGAAACGGTTATCAATTATTTCAATTCTATAAACGGGTAATTTTGTTTTTGAAATAAATAACAACGAGGGGATAATCAGTTCAGTTTGTAACGAATTGGGCGAAGGAGTATAAATTGCAGGATTACGCTGACAAAAAATTGTTATGGGTATCCCCCACAAAAAAACTAAACATAAAAAAAAACGGCAACTCATCATACCATTTTATTATTTATACACTTTTCCATCTTTCATTATAAAAGCAATTTTTCCAAAAGCCTGGCTATTCATTAGAGGATCACCATCTATAGCAATAATATCGGCAAGTTTACCTTTTTCGATGCTTCCAAGTTTATCTTTTTCTCCTAAAAGTTCTGCAGCGTTTATGGTGGCTGATTTAATTGTCTCCATTGCCGGCATACCGGCCTCTATCATATAAGTAAATTCAAGCCAGTTTAATCCATGTTTATATACACCTGCATCTGTACCAAAGGCAATTTTTACACCCGCCTTGTAAGCTTTTGTAAAAGTGCTTTTTAGTTGTGGTCCAATTTCTAATGCTTTTGAAGTTACCATTGGCGGATAATAACCGGGAATTTTTGCAGAATCGGCAACTGATTGGCCGGCTGTAAGAGTAGGTACATACCAGGTACCATATTTTTTAAAAAGTTCAATTGCTTCATCATCCATCAATGTGCCATGCTCAATTGAATTAACTCCGGCACGGATTGCCCGTTTCATTCCCTCTGCACCATGTGCATGCACCGCAACTTTAAATCCATAGTCTTTTGCCGTTTCTACAATTGCTTTAATTTCTTCTTCAGTAAACTGGGGGTTACTTCCGCTTTTTGCAACGCTTAATACACCACCCGTAGCTGTAATTTTTATAAGGTCAGCTCCGTCTTTATAGCGTTGTCTTACTGCCTGTCTGCATTCATCCGGGCCATTCGCTACACCTTGTGCTGGTCCGGGGTCACCCATCAAATCTTTTCTGTAACCATTTGTTGGATCGGCATGACCGCCAGTAGTGGCAATTGCTTTTCCAGCTGTATAAATTCGGGGACCCTTTATTAATCCTTTGCTGATGGCATTACGAAGAGAAATATTTACACCGGAGCCTCCGAGATCTCTAACAGTAGTGAATCCTGTCATTAAAGTCGTTTCAGCAAAACGGACAGACATAAAAGCATAATCAGCCGGATTTAAAGTAAACCCATCACTGTAACGGGTTGGGCTCGTTTCATGTTCCATATGTACATGCATATCAATCCAGCCGGGCATTACCGTCTTTGTTTTTAAATCTATTGATTTTGAACCAGCCGAGACAACTGTAAAACCATTTTCTATTGCTACAATTTTATTTCCCTCAACTACGATTGTCATATTCTTTTTTGGTGCATCGGAAACGGCATCTATTAATGTTCCGCACCAGATATATGTTTTTTGTGAGTATCCAATCAGTGTAATTGAAAGGCTTATAAAGGCAAGCAGTATTTTTTTCATGTAAAAGTTGATTTGGGTTTTAAAAATAGCCGGATTTTTCCACAATTTGTTATTTCAATTTTTACAGTAACATTATTTCTTTTAGTTTTGTATGACCTTCGTCCAGATAGCTATCAGGACTTCGATGGTCAGTATTAGACCGGCAATTTTCAGAGATTTTATTGGTTGATTTGAACTGAGTCAATAAGATTTTTCAAACATTGAGATAATTGACAATGGGGCATTTTTTTTGTTTATACCTGTCAATGTACTCATGGCGAAAAAGAAATAATAAAAATAAACTTCCTTACTCCTCTTTAGGGGATGGGGGCAAATCATACAATCATGGCTAAATACGTTTTTGTTACGGGTGGTGTTAGTTCTTCGCTGGGCAAAGGAATTATTGCAGCTTCACTTGCAAAATTGCTTCAGGCAAGAGGGCTACGGGTTACTATTCAAAAGTTTGATCCGTACATAAATGTTGATCCCGGTACATTAAATCCGTATGAGCATGGTGAATGTTTTGTAACAGAGGATGGCGCAGAAACCGATTTAGATTTGGGACACTACGAACGATTTTTAAATATTTTTACTTCACAGGCAAATAATGTAACTACCGGTCGCATTTATCAAACCGTAATCAATAAAGAACGTGAAGGTGCTTATCTGGGTAAAACGGTGCAAGTAATTCCACATATAACTGACGAAATAAAAAGAAGAATGCTGCAGTTGGGTGTGGGTGGATTATATGATGTGGTAATAACAGAAATTGGCGGTACGGTTGGAGATATAGAAAGTTTACCATTTGTTGAAGCAGTGCGCCAATTGCAATGGGAATTACCAGAAGAAGATTCATTGGTAATACATCTTACATTGATTCCTTATTTAAAGGCAGCTAAAGAATTGAAAACAAAACCAACCCAGCATAGTGTAAAAATGCTGAGTCAGGAGGGTGTGCATCCCGATATAATTGTTTGCCGTACCGAACGGCCACTCATGCCGGAGCTAAAAAGAAAGATTGCTCAGTTTTGTAATGTAAGACAGGAAGCTGTGATAGAAGCAATGGATGCAGCCACTATTTATGAAGTGCCTGTTTTGATGATGCGTGAAGGACTTGATGTGATTTGTTTAAAAAAATTAAATATTACAGGTTATAAAGAACCAGAACTGACAAAATGGAAAGAATTTTTGGATAAACTGAAATATCCCAAGAGTAAAGTTTCAATTGGTTTGATTGGGAAATATATAGAACTACAGGATGCTTATAAATCTATTCTTGAGTCATTTATTCATGCAGGTGCGATGAATGAGTGCCAGGTGCAGGTTGTAAATGTGCATAGTGAATTTATTACTGATGATAATGTTGCAGAAAAATTAGCCGGGCTGGATGGATTATTAGTTGCTCCGGGTTTTGGTCATCGTGGTGTGGAAGGGAAAATAGTGGCCGTAAAATATGCAAGAGAAAATGGATTGCCATTTTTCGGTATTTGTTTGGGAATGCAAATGGCAGTTATTGAATTTGCAAGAAATGTATTAGGAATGAAAACTGCACACTCAACAGAAATGGATTTGAATACATTGGATCCGGTGATAGATTTAATGGAAGAACAAAAAACGGTAACAGCAAAAGGCGG
>JANPEU010000471.1:0-1602 GCA_031423175.1 Bacteroidota bacterium | reverse complement strand
ATTTTCAAGATGCATCGTAGCAAGCCGGTTATTAATGAATGCCGCATTTTTATCCATCGCTAATGAAGTGTAAGCATTTTTAAATGCATCAATACGATTAGCCGGTTCAACTACGGTTTTTAAAAAAAACAATCTGCTTTTTAATGATTCAATAAACTCCGGTTCATCTGTTGAAAGGAGTTGAGTTGCTTTTTCTAATCGCATGGCAGCTTCCTGATATTCTTTTTTCTGTTCTGGGGAGATAATTCCGTTACTGATATAGCCAGTCATGATTTTTTGTGCAAAACGGATGCTGCTTGCAGCTAATGTTGATTTCGCATCAAGTGTATGTGGGGTGCCGGGGAATTTTATTTCCAACAAATCATAAATGCTGTTTGCGTCATTTCTTCCGCCTTCACTATTTAATTGAATGGCATTATTGAACCGATTATACAATTCAATTAATGTAGTATCAATTTTTGGGATAGAGTTAAATGCCGCTTTGAAACCTGTATACGAATTGCCGCCACTTTTTCTTAACTCCATTTTTATTTTAAGAAAATTTATCAGGTAAACAGAATCTACAATACTAATCACATTTCCATTTTTATCATCGCAACAAAAATAAGGTGACTGGGTTTTATTAAAGCGGTTGCGGGCCACATCCGATACATTCTGATCAACATATGATTTTATTTCATTTAAGGTAACTTTATAGTCTTTTACGTTAATGCTATCAGCCAATCCTCTTAACCCATCTATTAAATAATAGGTAAATAAACCATGCCCATTTCCGATCGAAGCATCTTCAAGTGATTCTTGTCCGGCACCGGTAGCCAGCATAATAATCTCGCCGGCTTTTTTTTCTGAAATGGCTGTGTTTAAAAAATTTTGACCGGCAGTGCCACCGGGTAGTTCATTGCTCCGGCAGGCATCCATAATGAAAAAGACTTCCACACCTTTTGCCGTTTCGTTGGCAATCTTCTTTTTCAGATTAAATAATTGAATTGCACCACCAACCAGGTAATTATTTTTATCTCCACCCGGATTGCAATCATACCCAAGGAAAAAAAACTGGTCTTCATCTATCGCATCACCATGACCCGCCATAAAAATAAAAAGACGATCTCCTTTCTGTAATTTTTTTGCTTTTAACCATTGAAACCCTTTACTCCAGAAATTTGCATTGTCTGCATTTTCATTTAACAGCATAAAAATATTATCGTCAGATAAACGGCCACCGGCAGGAGATTTTAAATATTCTTTCATTAACTCGGCATCTTTATCGGCATATTGAAGCGGTCGGATATATTTATATTTAGAAATGCCAACCAACAATGCAAATGTTTGGGGAGATTTAATTGTAGTGTCCCTTGGCTTAAGCGGTACCTGGGCAATAGAATGATATTGAATACAGGTTAAAAAAAATATTGAGAAAATCGTTGATGCAAGTTTCATAATGCAGTTTTGAATTAGAGTAACTGAGACAGGGCTTAAACTATGCTGTAAATTACTGCATTTTATTTTATGTAAAAAGTTCTTAGGTTTGGTAAATTAAGATTTAACGGAACGACACTAAGTTGGTATTGATAATTCTTTGCGAACTTAAGTATTAATATTTTG
>JANPEU010000470.1:0-5375 GCA_031423175.1 Bacteroidota bacterium | reverse complement strand
CCAGTCAGGTCAAATAATGGCAGCAGCTATTTTATTAAAAAAGAAACCTAACCCCACCGATGCAGATATAGATGATGCTATGACAGGAAATATTTGCCGATGCGGCACTTACCCAAGAATAAGAAAAGCAATACATGTAGCAGCTAAATTGAAAGCGCAAAAGTAAAGGGGTAGGATGAAGATGATTAATGAACTGCTGAATTTTTTCCCACGGCAGAATCTAAAATTGATTTTAGTTTCTATTTTTCTTCGAAAAGATACTAACTCCGGATTTAGTTTAATTCTCCCGGTTATATGCGTTACATATTAATGGTAACAATTAAATCTTAACAGCAAGCGGTTGCACAAGTGCAATAAAAATGGTAAATTTGAAATCATGCAGGACAAGGTTATACATATTGATCCCGAAATTTTAGGAGGCACCCCTGTTTTCAATGGCACAAGGGTGCCTATCAAAAACCTGTTTGATTACCTGGAGACCGGCGAAACTATTGAAATTTTTCTGCAGGATTTTGACAGTGTTTCCCGGGAGCAGGTTTTGAAAGTGTTGGAACTTTCTTAACGGTAGATTTGGTAATTTTGTGAAGGCATGGAAAAAAATAAAACCATACAAAAAACCCTTAACTCAAAAGGGGCTTCCATTTTTAAAAAAATGCTGGAAGATAAAAAGGCTATTCATCAGCATCTGCAAAAGGGAGGAAAGCTGACTGATCTAAAAAATACATACCATTTTGTTAAGCCCCTATCCACTTCATGAAGCTGATAGTTTTTCCTATCAGTTTACAACCGATATTGGAATAACGTATCAAGTCTATTTCCTGGATTACAGTTATATGTTCTCTGATTATCCTGAGCTGTCAGGAAATGTGTACTCATTTAATATCGATGTAATAGAAAATAATACAGATATTACTGCTGCAGATGAAAGAATCGGGTTGACGGTGGTAGAAGTGTTCCGTATTTTTTTCAGCCGTTTAGAAAATGTATCTGTGTATGTATGCGACAGTTCGGATGAAAGACACCTGGCCCGTAAACGAAAATTTGATTTTTGGTTCTGGAAATACAATGATGGTTCTATTCTGAAAGAAGATGGTGTGGCAGTAGTTGATGATATGGAAATCCTGAACTCATTGCTGGTTCACCGTAATAACCCACGTTGTGCTGAAATAATATTTGCATTTAAAGATCTGAATGCAAGAGCCGGAGATAAATAATTAAGTGACCTCTCATTTAAAATGTTGAATATTTTTTATCTCAATACTGAATTCTTAAAAAAATAATCCCTGCACTCCTCAACCTTATCTGTATTAATAATATCAAAGCCTATTTGTTACAGCGGCAAAATTGAAAATGCAAAAATTATCGGCACAAAAAAACACAAATGCATTTCTAATAACTCGTCCCTACCTGTGCCGATAGTTTCGGCATTATTTTGGCATGAGCCAGATAAAAGCGGAGTTGTGCAAAAGCTATTTATTTTTGCACCCGCTTAAGCAATTCATAATTGTATGGAAGACTTTCGGTAATTGTTTTCCATAAGATTTCATATTCAATACCAAAATAATGGTGAGTGAGTAGGTTCCGGAAATCTGTCATCATCTGCCATTCAATAAGAGGATGCGCTGCTTTAACATCCGGTGAAATTATTTTCGATGCTTCCCCTATTATTTCAAAAGCTCTTACTACTGCATACACTTTCATTTTGTCATTAATAAATTCTTCGTAAGTAGCAGTACCTACAAATTGAAAAATCATCTCAGCATTTTCAACTATATCCTGCAGCAGCAATTTCATTTCTCTTTTAGGCATATAACAAGTCGGGTTCTACATATTTAAAATACTGTGGTTTGATGGCGCCCCTGCTAACCACCTGAACTACTGCCCCCGGAAACACTTCTTCCAGGGTATGATAGATATTGCTGTAGTTTCTGAAATCGGGAGTTGACATTTTAATCATGATATCTATATCGCTTTGTGCTGTTTGCTCATCACGGGCATAGCTGCCAAACAATGCCAGTTCGGTAAGGTTATATTTTTCCTGCAGGCCAGGTTTTACTGCTCTGAGTTTTTGTAATATAGTTTCCTTATTCAACTGCATAAATTCTGTTTGTACAAAAATAGTATAATTTTTATGGTGGAGAAGGATGGTATTTTTACAACATGGCTCCCGATGACATTCGGGATGCATGATAATTATGACTGATGTTCACAATAAGAAGACCCGTAGCTATAACATGAGCCAGATAAAGGCTAAGAATACAAAGCCTGAATTGCTGGTGCGGAAATTTTTAAATTTCTGAAAGACCACACAATTTTAAATACTCAAAAATAGGATCATAAAACTCAGGTAATCTAGTTTGATCATTTGGATCTCCTTCTGGAACCCAAACAATCACACCTTCTCTAGCTCTAGTCAGTAAAACTCGATATTTATTCAAAAGAAATTGTCGATCTTCTGGTTTATTTACGTTTTGCCATTTAGTGCCTGAGAAATTTTTAAAATCCCAATTGTCTGTATTTCTTCTTAAATCACAATCCCAACAAACTCCAATCCAATCAAGTTCTAAACCTTGCACAGCAAATTCAGTCGCAGATATTTCTAGATAATATGAGGAGCGAACATCAGTTTCATCATTTAAAAACCATATTGCTTCATCAATAGCTTCTTTCACATTTATACCAAATGACCTTAATCGAAGAGCTCCAGAACTTGAGACTAAACCAACTCGTTTGTTTCCCTTAATTTTATTTCTAAGCCATGCTTTAGCAGTTAATAAATCTCTCGTAATTACTAAAGGATATTTTTCTTTTATCTTATTAGCCTCTACAAGTGCAAGTTGATATTTATTTTCAATAACTGCATTCACCCAAGTATTTAAATGTGTTGCACGAAAAGATCTTTGACTAACCGCAAGATGTAAATATGGTTTTTTAATTATTTTTACACCCCTCGGTTCTTCTTTAAAAAGTTTTGCTCCGGCTGTTGTATCGTCACCAAATAAAAGTTGTGGTGAAATGTGTACCTCCCAATTTCTATATTTAGATTCAAGAATTCTTCCCCATTCTGAAATACCCGCTTCGCCAGTATTTATTTCTTGACCGCCTCCTACTAGTGCAACAATAACAGCCCATTCGTGACGATCCATTATCTCAAAAAGTATTTCTGGTTCTGATTTTCTTTCAATATTAAATGGATTAGTTTCTCTGTTTTCGTTTTGTTTTGATTTATTATAGAAATGATCCGCATCCCAACATCTTTGAGCTTCATCAAATACAACTATTTGTTCATTAGTCTTTGATTTTGATCTAAGACCGGATTTAATAAAGAGGTGAAGGTTTTGAATTTTTGATTTAACACTGTGTTCCGATGTAGACTTTTTAGGCCTTTCCGTCAGTTTCCCTTTTCGGTATTTGATAGATTCTGAATTGAAATGATCTCTTGCTAGTGCTTCTTTTAAAACTCTAATCAAAGGTCCGTTGCCAGAAAAATATGCTGTATTAGTTTCTTGTCCACCATAAGCATCTTTTTCATGAACAATATTTAAACCAACTAGTGTTTTTCCAGCACCGGGAACTCCAGTCACAAAACAAATTACTTTTTTATTCTCTTGTCGAGCATTTTGAATTATATCAATAATATATTTTGTTACTGTTGTAATGTTTTCGGCTTCAGCTTCCGTTTTGGTTATGGATTCTACTTTTTGTCCAGAGAAAAGTGCTTTAGCTGCTTGTATTATAGTTGGAGTAGGATTGTATTCGCTTTGTTCCCACCTTTCTGCATCTATTATTTCAAGTAAAGGGTTATGAAACTTAATATACGCTGAATGAATTATTCTACTTAAATTAATTTGATTTGCCTTAAAACAATTTTTAACAAAGTTATTGTCAACAAAAGAAGCATCGTTATATATTTCTTTTGCAAAAGGAGCTATTAGTATTGGAATAATGATTTTTCCTCGACTTTGTAAATGAAAATCAAAAAGATCTAAGGCATAATCTTCAACTTGTCTTTGATCTGCAAGTAAATATTTGATTCTGTCATTTTTATATTCAAGAACAAAAATGATATCATTTGCTAATATTACTGCATCGATTCTTCCACCTAATCTTGGTATTTCGTATTCTAAAAGTATTGTCCAATTTTCGGAATTAGGAATTAAATCTAAAATTTGGCTAACTGATTTTTGAAAAAGTGGAATTGACTCTAACCAAGCAATGTTAACATCATTGAATTGTGTAGAAAATTCAATCCCTCTTTTATTTAAAATTCCAAGAATTCTGTTTGTATCATCTTTCAAAAAGAGCCTTAAATTGTTTCTGTAGTAGGCCTGTCTCATTTTTTAAACTCCTTACTATTAAAAAATTCAGCGAAAGAAACATTGAGGGCTTTAATTAGTCGTTCTAAAATTTCTAATGATACGTTTCGACGACCATTCTCTACATCGGTTACATAAGTTCTGTCAACTTCAGCTTTTAATGCAAGTGCTTCTTGTGATAGTTCAAGTTCTTTGCGAAGCTCTTTTATTCGTTGACCAACTTTTTGTTTTATATCCATACCTGGAAGGTCAGCTATTGTGGCTTTTAAGTCAACGGACTTTAAGGGTCATTTCTTAATTTTGATAAAAGCATCAACTATGAAAAAAATAACATCCATTGAGGAATTGAAAAAGGAATCAATCTATGATGACAAAAAAGGAATGACAGAATTCTTTATTCTCTTAAATTTTAATCTTCGTAGTAGTAAGCGAATCGTTTATTATCCAGATACAAATACTTTTGATGTACATAACGAAATAGACGATTCATATGAAGAAGATTTGACGGAAGAACAATTAAGGAATGAAACACATATTGTACTTGCTATAGACAATGGTGCATTCTTTAAGAATGATTTCTAGTTGCTGAATAGAATTCTCCGTCCTGGTTCGTGCCCTCAACAAAAAAGAAGACGCCGCGTTGCGTGTCTATGCCCCGGCTCCTGTCCTCACCAACTGAAATTTAGTTATATGTATAAAAAAAAAATCCCAACCAGGGAAGCTTTTGCCTCCGTCCTGGGTCGTGCCCTCAACAAAAAAGAAGATGCCCCGTTGTGTGCCCGTCCCGCCTCTTGCGGTGGTCTCCACGCAACAAAACAAATAAAAAAAAAGTGATGCGTGAGGACACGCATAGCGGCGTCGTTTGAGAATTTTTAAAGCAGTTCAAAACAAATCAACTTGTAAGAGTTTCTTACATGCTGCATCCGCCCCTCAATTATTCCACCAATAAGTAAATTTCAAAACAAAAGCCCTGTTGCGCACAAACAGGGGTGATGAATAATAATTATCCGTGTACACAAGGAAGAAATCCGATGCGGGGCGGTAACGCCACTGCAGCCT
>JANPEU010000469.1:0-6396 GCA_031423175.1 Bacteroidota bacterium | reverse complement strand
CCGCCTGGGTGGCGGATTTGGCAGAAGACTTCAAAACGATTACGTATTGGAAGCTGCCGAATTATCCAGCATCATTAAAAAACCTGTAAAAGTAATATGGACACGGGAAGATGATATGACGGGTGGCAGTTACCGGCCTGCTGTTCGTTACCGTTTTGAAGCAGCGCTGGATGATAAAGGAAATATGATTGGTTATAAATTAAGAGGCGTTGGAATTAATGTTGGCAACTCCACCCGTGAAAATAATTTTCCTTCAGGTGCTGTTGATAATCTTTTAATTGATTCAGCAGAACATATATCCCCTATCACAACAGGACCATGGCGTGCACCTGTTACTAATTTTTTAGCATTTGCCGAACAGAGTTTTTTAGATGAAGTAGCTATTGCCGCAGGAAAAGATCCGGTACAATTCAGATTGGAACTTTTACAAAAGGCAAGAACGAACCCTGTTGGTGCCATCAGGTATAATATTGACAGAATGGAAACCGTAATTAAACAGGTTGCAGAAAAATCAGGATGGGGAACAAAAAAAGATGTTTCGCAAGGATTCAGTGTTTACTTCTCTCATCAATCTTATGTAGCGCAGGTATGCGAAGTGGTAATGAATGATAAAACTCCGGTTGTTAAAAAAATCTATGCTGTTTCAGATTGCGGAGAAGTGATTAATAAAAGCGGCGCACTGCAGCAGGTGATGGGTGGAATAGTTGATGGTTACGGACATGCCATGTTTGGAAAACTTACATTTAAAGATGGTGCCCCGGAACAAAATAATTTTGATCAGTTCCGTCTTATCCGCATGAAAGAAATTCCAGAAATAGAAGCATATTTTGTTGATAATGGAATTGATCCTACGGGTCTCGGCGAACCTGCATTGCCACCAACAGGCGGCGCTGTAGCTAATGCAATTTTCAAAGCAACAAAAGTGCGGTTGAAAAATCAGCCGTTTATGGATGAGCCTCCGTTTAGTGAGGCTAAAGCGTTTTGAAAAATTGATAAATGATTAAATTGTCAAATTACAATTGGGAACTAGATTAGTAATTTGACAATTATAACTTTTCCCGTCTCCCAACTATCCATCATTTTCCGCAAACTGACTTATAAAATCCGTCAACTTCTCATTCAACCTTAGAATACTTTCTCCTGCGTTATAGTTTAGTACTGAAATGCTGATTTCTTTTCGTAATTTTTATTTAACTAAAACGGCGTTTCAAATTTGTTATGAGAAATAAATTAATTATCACCGGACTGCTTATCTCTTTTTACCTGTCTTCTTTTTCACAAACTGAAAAACAGATTGCTGTTTTGGAACAAAAGATGGATAGTTTGAAAAGAATTGTACCAGGACTAAAAGGCACAGCAAAAGTAGATGGCCTGAATAGTATTGTAGATATATACCAAATTCTGGATGACGAAGACCAAATGCAGGTTGATTCTGCCACTCCTTATGCAAAGCTTTCTATAATTGAAGCAAAAAGAATTGGGTATAAAAAAGGGCTGGGGTATGCTTATCTAAAAATGAGTTACTGTGAAATCCTGAAAGCTGATTTACACGGCCATGAACCAGGAGTTATTGAATCAATAGAAAGCCAGATTAATCAAGCAATTGGTATTAGTGATGTGCTCAACGACAATGTTATGAAAGGAAGTGCTTATTGGCTGATCAGTCGCTTAAATGCTGTAAATAATAAAAAAGAACAACGTATTAATTCGATACTTAAATCAATAACTTATTTTAAGCAGCCCCTGCCTAAAAAAATAAACGGTACTTATAATGGACTGGATTATGTCTTTTGCGATGGATGTGTCAAAAATGAATTAAGGGTGGCCCAACTTTACATGGAATTAATTTTTGTTTTAAAAGGCTCCAGTTCTGCAAATGAATATGTAAACCTAGCAATTACTTACTATCAAAAATCAGGAGCAGGCGATGAATTAGGAAATGTGTATATGAGGCTTGCAAGATTGCTTGGTGTAGGAAATGATGCACCTGTTGCTTTATATTATTTCAAAAAAGCTGCTGATTTTTTTCATGAATCCCGTAACGAACAAGATGAATTATGGGCAACAACTATGATTTGTGCAAGCTATTATGCAATGGGAGATTTTGAAAATGGTTTGGAATACATAAAAAGAAGTGTTCAGCTTGTTGAAAAATTGTCTTCGGAAAGTCCAAATTCTAAAACAAAATATGCTGAGTTTGGAAAAGCATATTATTGGATGGCCAGAATTTATTCGGCAGCCGGTGATCATGAAACTGCGATAAATCTGATGAGAAAATCGCTTCGCTATCGTGAGGATAAACCTGGCCCCATCAATTTCTGGGCTTACGCCATTGGAGAGATGTATCGTTTAAAAGGAGACTACGATTCTGCAATGCATTACTTGGTTCGTTTTGAAAATATTCCTGGTACTCCATTGGGGAAATTATATCTGGGCCGTTTATATATTTCCATAGGGCAATATGATAAGGCTTTACCCCTGATAGATGAAATGATTAAAGCAGATACTAAGAATGCTAATATGGGAAACCTTGGAGGAGATTACACAGATGCAGGGAAAATATGGCTTGGCAAAAAAGATTATCAAAAGGCGTTAAGCAATGCCCGAACAGGGCTAACACTATTAACTAAAACAAAACGAAACCAACATCTCATAGAAAGTTACCAGGTACTTTCAGAAATCTTCAATAAGCTTGGAAAAAATGACAGCGCCTACTTTTACTTAAAACAACATACTCTGGTAAAAGATTCTTTTTTAAACAGGCAGTTTTATATAAGACTTAATGATTATAAAAAACAAGCGGAAGAAGAAAGAAAAACAAGCCAGATCAATTTGCTGAATAAGGACAATCAATTACAAGAACAGACGCTGAAGCAGGAGGCCACAATAAAAAAGAGTCTTATTGTAGGATTAATACTTCTGTTTCTGTTAGGAGTATTTATTTTTCGAAATCTTACACTTAAACGAAAAAGTGAACTGCAAAAACAAAAATTGGAAAATGAAAAAAAACAAGCTGAACTGCAACAACGTGCAACCGAATTAGAAATGCAGGCTTTGAGGGCTCAGATGAATCCTCACTTTATTTTTAATTGTCTCAGCTCCATCAATAAATTTATCTTAAAGAATGATACAGATGCAGCATCTGATTACCTAACCCGTTTTTCAAGATTGATCCGTTTTAGTTTGACTAACTCTCAACTTTCTGTGATACCCCTGAGTGATGAAATTGAAATGCTGCGCTTATACCTGGATATGGAAAGACTACGCTTTAGTGAAACTTTTGATTATAATATTATTTATGAAAATACGATTGAGCCTGAAACCATTTATATTCCCCCCATGCTCTTACAGCCATTTTGTGAAAATGCTATCTGGCATGGGCTGATGCACAAAAATGAACAGGGGAAGCTGGAAGTAATAATGAGTCTAAAGGACAATCAACTTCAATGCGTCATAACTGACAATGGTATTGGAAGAGAAAAAGCAGCTGAGTTGCAAACTAAATCCGGTGCAAAACAAAAATCATTTGGATTAAAAATTACTACAGAAAGACTGGCCTTATTCAATAATGAAAAGACCATTAATACTTTTTATAATACTGAAGATGTGCTGGACGATGAGGGAAATGTTATCGGCACCAAAGTTACATTGACTATTAAATTTAAAAACACAACTCTTCAGCCTGTAAAAGAATTGCATGACTAATGATCTTCAAAGAACCCCCCTTCGGGGGGCAGGGGGGCTTAAAGCTATTATTGTTGATGATGAACGCCACAGTTGCGATGCGCTGAAAATGCTGCTTGATAAATGTTGTCCGCAAGTGGAAGTTGCAGCAATTTGCCATTCAGGAACTGATGCCATTGAAAAAATCAGGGAGTTAAAACCTGAACTTATTTTTCTTGATATTGAAATGCCCAACATGAATGGATTTCAAATGTTAGAGCAAATTTCAAAAATAGATTTTGAGATCATTTTCACCACCAGTTATGATCAATATGCCATCACCGCTTTTAAATTCAGTGCCCTGGATTATTTACTCAAACCGGTTGACAGGGAAGAATTGGAAAAGGCAGTACAAAAGATTTCAAAAAAAATCAATCCGGCTATTTCACAGCAATTGGACATTTTATTGCAAAAAATAAATCAGCCTTCGGTTCCGGTACAGCGAATCGCTTTACCTACTATGCAGGGGTTGGAATTTGTGGCTGTTGACTCAATCATTTATTGTTCTTCCAGCAACAATTACACTGAATTCTTTTTGTCAGATAAAAAAAGATTACTGGTGTCACGTACATTAAAAGAGACAGAGGATATGCTGGCCGACCATGGCTTCCTTCGTGTTCATAATTCTCATATTGTAAACCTGAATGCAATTACACGGTACATAAAAGGCGAAGGTGGATACCTTATTATGACTGATGGTTCTACTGTAGATGTATCCCGAAGCCGGAAGGAATTGCTGATGCAAAGGATTGCGGCGTTTTAAATTAAGTTTCGGCGGGTTTATTGCAAAACAAGCTGCGAAACAAAATCTGGAAAAACCGGTTATCGGAGAGAACCACTAAATACAACTACTTAATCATGCCGCATTCCTTCTGCAATTTTAAACACATGCAGGATATAAGGAAAAATCGCATCAATAGTTTCTGTTGCTCCTTTTGGAGAACCGGGTAAAGTGATTACAAGAGTTTTTTTGATGAAGCCTGCTACTCCTCTCGATAACATGGCATAGGGCATCCGCTGCTGCCCATAGTTTCTTGCTGTTTCCATTATGCCGGGTATTTCTCTTGTTAATAAAGGTTTGATGGCATCAGGAGTTACATCTCTAGGTGAAAGGCCGGTGCCTCCTACGAAAAGAAGTAGATTAAAATTCTCTGTTGAATATTTTTTTGCAGATTCCTGAATCATATCGAAATCATCAGGTATAGTTAAATAGTTTACAACTTCAATTTGATTACTCTTTAGTTTTTCAATCACTTTTAATCCGGCTGTATCTACTTTTATTTTTTGAAAGACACTGTCTGAACAAACAATTACGACTGCTTTCAATCCTTCGGTAAACTGGTCTTTGAAATCCGACTTGCCACCTTTTTTTGATTCCAATTTAATTGTTGAAATATAAACTCCTTTATCAATTGGTTTCAACATATCGTAAATAGTAAGTGCAGCGACGGATGCGCCATGCATAGCTTCCACTTCTACTCCTGTTTTATAAATGGTATGCACTTCAACCGTTATTTGAATTTCTAAAACTTCTGTTTGATAAGTTATGGCAGCATATTCAATTGGCAACGGATGACAATCCGGAATTACATCACTTGTTTTTTTTATTGCAAGCAATCCTGCAGCTCTTGAAAATTCGAAAATATCTCCTTTCGGAACTTTGCGTTGATTGGCTGCTTCAATGGTTTCTTTTTTTGAAACAACAACCGTTGCTTTTGCAATTGCCTGGCGAAGTGTATTTGATTTATGTGTGATGTTGACCATTAGCCTCCAAGCCCCCTAAAGGGGGTTTTTAGACTCCGAATATCGGAGAGTTTTATTATTCAACTAATTGTTTAAATATCTATTTTGTTCAATTTACAGTTTCTCAAAGTCTCCGCCAACCGGCGGAGGATTTAGGGGGCTTTTCCATTGATAGGTTTCATCTAAAAATAATTCTTTTCCCCAAACAGGCAGTTCAGCTTTTATTTTTTCTACCGTCTCTTCACAAGCATCAAATGCCACTTTCCGATGTGCTGATGATGTAAATACAAAAAGACATATTTCACCTGCAGCAACTTTTCCTAAACTATGATATATATGCATACATGTCAATGGATATTTTTCAAAAATAGCTTCTCGTATCTTGTACATTTGCTCCAATGCCATTTCTTCATATGCTGTATATTCAATAGCCGCAACTGTTTTTTCTTCTATTGCATCTGCTCTTACTTGTCCAAGAAAAATGCTGTGCCCTCCAATATTGGTTTTTGTTTTGTGTTTTGAAATGCTATCTGCAATAAAGGAAGGTTCGATAGCACCCTGCACAAAAATATTTCTAAGTTTCTTTTCTTTCATGTCAATTGCTTTTCATGTATTTTTTTCCATGCAATAATACCACCCTGTAAACTATAGCATCTGTATTTGTTTTCAAAAAAATCGTTCGCTATAGCTGCAGCTTTCAGACTTCTTATTCCTGTCTGGCAAATGAAAATAATAGTATCAGCGGATAATTCATGCAAATTATTTTTTAATTCTGACAAGGGTATTCTAGCATGTTCAAATTCAGTTACTGCAGGTAATTCATTTAATTCTCGAACATCAATAACTTTCGTTTTGCTTTCGAGCAACATAGAATCAAACTTATCTGCATCAATTTCAAATTGGAGATTATCAGTTACACATACATCTTCA
>JANPEU010000468.1:0-6362 GCA_031423175.1 Bacteroidota bacterium | reverse complement strand
GCTGCCGAATAATTATTTCCAAACCGGAGAAAGCCTGCAAAGGTTACATTCATTCCAAATTCTTCAAACCATTTTTTTACTGTTGAAACTCGTTGCGGGTGATCATGTTCAGGAGAAAACATATCAAACGTATCTAATATTACCCATTCTCTTAACTCCTGTTTATTCAAGTTGGGAGGAAGTGTTCCTTTAATATCAACAATGGGTAAAAACCGATTTATCAACCGGCCTATTCCAATTTTATCAAAGAAGAAATAGAGTTTTGTGAGCCATCCTGCATTTTTTTCAATCATATTCAGTAACCGTTCATTCGACATCCGTTTTGTAAATGGGCGGAAAATATATTTTGCATGAATCTTTGTCCAACAGCCTTTGATGGGATAAAAATCAACTACCACTTGCCCCCCCGGTTTTGCTTTATCTATTAATGCTTTTACCGATTGTTTAAAATCAGGCGTATGCTGCAATACCCCGAAGCAAAAAACTTTATCAAATGAATTATTGGGAAAAGGCATTTCATAAATACTTGCCTGAAAAAGGTTTAACCGATCGCCATGATGACTGTTGTTTTTAAAATTGGCAGTTACGGCATCCGAGTAATCAATACTGTAAAGATTGGCTTTTGTATGCTCCAGCACCACCTGGGAAAAACGACCTGCACCACTACCCGCTTCCAGGATACTTTTTCCGGAGAGATCTTCTTTATCCCAACCCGATGCTGCAAAAAAACGTTCTTTACTTAAAGATAAATTTTCTGATTTATTATCAATTTGTGTTTTCTGAAATTTATTCCATTGAAAACCGAAATTATCCGTGTAGTTATTTTCGGTTACCATTCTGAGTACGCCGCGTATTACCGGAAATCTGTTTCCTTCCTTATCAGAATAACTATCACCTTTTTTCTCTAACGGACTATTATTGGAAGGGTTGATCAATTGAATCATCATTGATAAAAATTCAAATTACTTTTTTAGAAATTATTTTTTAGCACAGTTGCTGGAGCCGTGGTACAAGTATAGACTTAAGGATTAGCTGAACAACCATCAATAAAACAAAGTACTGCTACCTGGAACCGGAGTTTGCAGAAACATTTGTATTCATCACAATAAATAGGACAGGTATGAAAAAAGAAAACTTTTACCAACTTTTTTAATGATGCAGGATTATGCAGGAACAGGCAACCCTGGTAAAAAAGTTTTAACAGAAAATACAAGTGGTTGCTTAACCCTATGCAGTTCGGGTGCAAGATATAATTTGCTTAACGTGTGCATATAGTTTTCTTTACCCGCAATACGCTGCACCCTTTCAAAATTTGATTGGGCATATTCATTTATATCTACCTGATGATTCGCAATGGCAGTAATCTTAGTTACTAAATCATTTACGTCATCTAATTTATAAAAGATGGCTTTGTTACTTGTTACTTCCCTCAATACAGGTATGTCCGATAATATAGCCGGCATTCCACATGCCATTGCTTCGAGCAATGAGATGGGCTGGCCTTCAAAAATTGAACTCATTATAAATGCATCATACTTTGGCAATACATTTTGTATATCATCTCTTACCCCGCATAAACGGATATTCAAATTATGTTTTTCAATCTCTGTCTTCAATTCCTGTTCCAACGGGCCGCTGCCATAAATATCAAGATGAATATTTTTCGGCATTGTTTTAAACGCCTCTATCAGGTAAGGATAATTCTTTGCTTTTTTAAGATTGCCCACCGCCACCATACGGAATGTACCGTTGAAATTTGCTTTACGGTATTCTGTTGCATGATATACATCTTCCACATAATTATAAAGAATCGTGTAAGCACCTTTAATACCAACACATTCATTATAATCTTTAAATACTTCGTGGCAAATAGCAATAATATGATGACGTTTCCTGTACGTCAATTTTTCCATCCACTTCGTCAGGTTACTTTCTGCATAATAGTTCTTACTTGGCAAACTGTGAATAGTTGTAAAAAGTTTTACATTTTTGGGACATGCTATTCTTGCTATCAAAGTTGCAAGTGGCAGATGCGAGTGAACAATCTCGATATTATTTTTCTGAATATAACGGCGCAATTTAAAAGCACAGCGAAAAATATCAAACCTTGAGCGGTAATTCAGGTTTTCAACTTTAGCTGATTCCGGCAAGTGACTGGCAAGCGTATCAGGTCCATTGAGGTGAAGCACATGATGCTGAAACTGTAGCATTCCATTGATGGTTCCTATCATCACTTTTTCTGCGCCACCAATACCAAGAGTATCAATGATATGAAGGAGATTGGGCTTTGCCATAGGAATGAATCTGGTTTTTAAAATGATAATTGGATTGTTCTGATCTTTCGCAACACCAAATTAAAAACCTATCCTATGCTTACTTACTTATTCCTTCATTAGTTGAAATTATAGAGTGATAGTGCTTGTGTTTTTTTCGTAATTGTCCGATTCCGCAACTACGGGTTTTTACGCTGATTGATAAATTAGCTTTAAGCGATTAATAAACTGCTCACGGTGTGCAAAGCCTTCAATTGCCGTACGATTTGCTGCTGCCATTTTTTTTAAATCGTATTTACCTGCTTTTATATTTTCAACAGCATCGCAAAAACTTTCTGGATTTTTAATATCAAAGTAAACTGCATTGTCTCCCGCTGTTTCTCTCAATACCGGAATGTCGGCTAATATTGCCGGCACGCCCAACGCAGTTGCTTCCAGTAATGAAACAGGCTGGCCTTCGTAAAAAGATGCCATTACAAATGCATCGTACTGCGGCAATATTTTTTCCAGTTCATTATATACTCCACAGAGCTTCACAGGTAAATTATATTTATCGATTATTTCCTGCAACTCATTCCTCAGTGAACCCTCACCATAAATATCAAGAGAAACAGGTCCGCTTATTTTTTTAAATGCTTCAAGCAAATAAGGATAATTCTTTTGCCATCTCAAATTACCCACTGCAACCAATTTAATTTCATCCAAAGAATAATTCGTTTTTGGTTTTGCAGTAAAATGTTTTTCATCAATAAAATTATATAATACTTCTGCCTTCCCTTTTACTCCGACCCACTCATCAAAGTCATCAAGTACTGCTTTGCTTACCGCAATAAGTTCATGTCTTTTTTTATAAGTCATTTTTTCCAGGTGAAGGCTCAGTCGGTTTATTTTATAACTGGCAAGACTTGAAATGGCATGAATGCTGTTGATTAACCGAACAGATTTGGGAGTGGCTAAACGTGCCAGCAAGTTTGCTTCGTATAAATGAGAATGAACAATATCAATCTTATGTTTCTTAATATATTTTTTTACAACAGATACTTTAAAAAAAAGCTGGCTGAAAGAATTGCATTTCAGGTTGGTGAACTGATAAGTAGCAGTAATTTCTGAGCAAAGCCTTTCAGAACCGCCAAGTATGATAAGGTGTTGCTCGTATTCCTCAAGCTCATTGATAGTTCCTGCAAGCAGTTTTTCAGCACCGCCTATTCCAAGCGAATCGATAATATGAAGAATTTTTGGCTTCACTTGATTTATGCAGGCATCAGGTACACATCAAATAAATTTCTTTCCCTGCAAAACGCTTCTTTATCCATTAGTTTATCATTGTGATACACCGAGTAATTAAAGTCCAGGATATAGTTCCAGATAGTCTCATTTGAATCACCAAATTTTGTAATAGAATCGGGATGCATGGCAAGAATACAAACAGGCCTGTGGCTTTTCAATATTTCCTTTGCTCCTTTTAGTACACTTAATTCAGCGCCTTCTGCATCTATTTTGATAAAATCCACATGTATTTTTTTTTCAACTACAAATTCATCCAGGGAAATCAAATCAACATCGTACCCTAAATGTTTATTATCATTATAATTTACCAGGCTGTTGGCCACATCGCCAACACCGCTACCCATATAGAATTTTGTTTTCCCTTTCTTATCTGCCACAGCGGCCTTTACCGGAAAAATGGTTTCTTCCAGATGATTTAGTTTTATAGTTAGCTGCATCAGATCAAATGTGGAAGGGGTTGGTTCAAATGCATAAATTTTTCCCTGGTTACCGGTAAGTGAAGCTGTACATACAGAAAACAAACCTATATGTGCACCTACATCAATAACCACATTGTTTTTTTTGCAATTATCACGAAGGAATTTGTAATTGTCTTTCTCATAGTCAGCCGGGAAAGATCTGTAATAACGTGTTGGAAAACGAAGCTTAAATCCATTAATATTTATTTTCACTCCTTTCCCAAGTGTAATAAAATGCAATAGCTTGTAATAAATTGATTTTAGAAATTCCATTGTTGGCATTTATTGATTCAGACTAAATATTACCACAGTTTACTGCTGACACATGTTTTCATTCTGACTTCTCTTTGCCGCCGTGTTAAGCTGGATTAAAAAATAATTTTCTTTTGATTCTTCCTGCTAAAAATTTTAATTTATAAAAAGGTACGAATAACGGGGAAGGCATACGCTTATCAAACAATTCAAATTGCTTATTTACCTTAATTTTTTTTAGCTCTTTTACTGATGGGACTTTTAGTTTCCCCTGGTACTCATTTTGCGCAGCAATCTCTTTAATTAACTCCAGCCATTTATGATAAACAATTTCATCGGAGTATTCAGCCACAATTCTTTTTTTTGCTGCAACTGAAAACTCAGTCCATCGTGCCGGATCATTTTTGAGCATCTTGATTGCTGATACGAATTCATCACCCCGGTCACTTACCAGTAACCCGTTATGCTTATCATCTATTAATTCTGTAATACCACTGCGAATGCTGGTGCAAACAGGTACTAAACCGCAACCCATTGCCTCCATTAATGTTATGGGTATTCCCTCATAATTGGAAAGCAAAACAAATACGTGATGCTCCAGCAGGTGAGAAAGCATAACATCACTTTTTAATACTCCTCCATATTTAACGGGGAAACCTTTTCCTTCCGCTTCAATGATAGATAAAACATTTTTAAGCGAGCCGCCACTACCATAGATTACCGCTTCGGTACCTGGTATTTCTTTCACTACTCTGCAGAAAACTTTTGCAACATCGCTGGCTCTCTTCTGTTCTTCGTTCAGCCGACCCGCATAAATTAATTTCAGCGTATCCCCTTCTTTGTAATTACTAACACGATTTGGTACAGGTGTGCCGCAGGGAATACAACTAATTTTTACATTGCCAATGTTTTTATCCAGCGCCATTTTTGTAATCATCTTTGATACACCTGCAATTGCTGCCACATTCAAATCGTCGTTACTTCCTGCAAATTCATCCACCAATGCATGATGCATCTCATTATCGTTATGCAATACGATGATGGAGGGGATGCCTGCTTTTTTAATCCAAAAATTAACATAGCTGGCAACCGGAAAATAATTTGGTATAAATACATCTGGCGGGAATTCTTTTATATCTTTTATGATGCTTCTTATTTTTTCTTCCCAAAAAAGTTCCCAGGGAATGAGTTTGCATGCGAAACCCATTTTTACAAACTCATTAAAGGCAGGAAGATTACTGGTATTAGCAGCTATAAAAAGTATTCTTGCTTCAATTCCTTTTTCGTTTAAAAAAGGTAATAATCTTTTTATCCAAGCAGTAGGACCATCTATATTTCCCGGAGCATCATATGCGCAAATAGTTATTTTCAAATTTGGTGTAATGGATTAGGAATTTTTCTTACAAGCCAATACAATAAGGTTCAGATACCAATCATATTTTTTGGGTAGTATTTTAGAAAGCGATAAACCAAAAAAATTAATTAAAAAAGAAATGGTTGGTTGAGTTACTCTTCCAAAGGGCCTTGTTTTTGGAATGATATGGTTATGCCAATACGTTAACCACATTTGTGTAAGTGTTTCAATAAAATGAGAGCTTCTGTCCAACGCCAGTATTTCAAAATTATTTCTTTCGAGCAATGCCCGCATGCCGAAAGATGTATATCTGCCAAAATCAACAGGTATCTCATGTTCATTCCACACAAAGGGGCAGGTTATTAAAATTCTACCTCCCGGTTTTAGTACCCTGTTTAATTCCTTCAAAATATTTTCAAGATTAAAAATATGTTCGAAAACCTCGCTGGTGATAATGGCATCAAATGTATTATCTGCAAATGGTAGCGATATTCCATCATAATAAACATCTATTTGTTCATTGCTGTGGCTATGCCCTTCACCAGCATAATCAACTCCGATATATTCATCTGCATTTACTACAAGCGATTTGTAAGGCTTCGAGCCACACCCGAAATCCATTACTTTTCCTTTCAACTCCGGTGCATATTTTTTAATGCCCCGGTAAATTCTGCTTCGAATAATATAAGCCGGATGAAAAATAGTTGGATTAAAATTTTTATCTACTTTTTGCTGCAT
>JANPEU010000467.1:0-4903 GCA_031423175.1 Bacteroidota bacterium | reverse complement strand
TCCTGAACTTAAGATATTCATTACTTCAGCCCGGTCCTCTTTATAATATTTCCATGTGCCTAAAACAGAACCCTTAAAAACTTCATGAAAAGGCAAGCTTCTAATAACCCGTTTATCTAAATAGTTACTTAGAGCTCTATCTGCTTGAATATGACCAGATGTAAGAAAATTGTTGACTAGTGTTATTCCTTTCCGAATGTTGCCATCTGCTAAGCACTCTATTAATCTAGCTGAGTTTTCCTTTAATAAAGTCGAATGTGCAATATCAAAGAAAACGCTAAGGTCTTCAACGATTAGGGACATCCCATTATAAGGAATTGTCGCTTTTTTACCCTTCAGCACTAGCCCCGCAAATTTCAATCTCTTTGATAAAACTTCTCTAAATGGCGGAGGGTCTAACCAAAATCTCTTCAATTCGAATGCATTGAATATAGATTCATTCTTGTGTTTTACATATGTGGTATCTCTTACTGAAACAATTATGTTGCAATTAATTTTTTTAGAAAGGGCTACCCCTTCGGAAAATACTTCAATTTCTAATTTAGAATTCTCGTATAAATCTATATTATCTAATACGATTACTGTTAAATGATTTTTTGCAATAAATGAGTAAATTTTTTCAACATAACGTTCAACATCGTTAAAATCATTTTCAATAATTTCTTGAATTTTGTCTTCAAACTTTTCTTTATTTTTTGCAGCCAATCCAAAAGGGCCTCTTGCAAGTTTTTTTATCTCATCTTCATATGCAGGTTCAACCAAGGATTTAAAATCAGTTTTTACATACGGATGACTGTTTAGACAAAACTCTTTTAATGAATCATAAATAAACTTTCTAGGATTACCTGTTGCCCCCATTTTTTCAAAATCGATATAGACCCAAAAACATTTTTTTTCCTCTAATAACTCCTTACCTTGAATTAATTCAAATTGTGATAAATAAGTAGACTTGCCAGCACCCACTGACCCAATTAATAAAGTAACTGGAATGTTTTTACTTGCATCTAGAGCTTGAATGTTTAAATGAAGTTCGTCTTGCTCCCAATCTTTTTTTATCCTCTTTGCTGTAAGTATTGAACCGGGCTTCCTATCTGCTAAAAACATTCTCAATGAAGTATCGTATTTAGTTCTAGCATCGGTATTTACATAACAAAACCTTAATTTATCTTCTTCGCCAATTAATGATTCGCCATGGAAAGCATTATCCAAAGCTGGAGTAATGTGGTCGGCAATATTATTTCTACCGATTCTTGCATCCGAGTCTCTTGTTACATTGGCTAAACTGTTTATCGAAATATAAGGATTCTCGTAACCAATTTTCATTAAACTATCGTTCTCAACATTAGGTATTGCAAGCCAGTTGAATAACTCTTCAGCATCCTTAATATCTTCAAAAGGGAAAAGAAGATATGCATAAACTAAATCTTTGCCAATTGAAGTGTCTAGTGGATAGAAACACCAACATGTTCCATTAGTTACAACTACAACATTTGCCGACATTTTAGTTGCATAATCTTCGGCTTGCCGAATAGCTTTGCCTATCTCTCCTTCACTTAGTATAGAACCTGTTAGTTTTAGCTTTTTTCTTTTCGAAGGATTAGGAAAAGAGGCACCGACTTTTTTCGCCTCAATAACAATCTTAATATCACCGCATTTAAGCAGATAATCAATATATTTTTCCTTTTCCCCTTTAACAAACTCTTCTACACTTATTTGACCATGTTTCCATTGAAGCAATTCTCTAATTATTCTATCAATAATATCAAATCTAGTTTGTGCCTCCGATTCAATAGCTAATTCCTTACTCAATGCATCTTTTTTTATAAGATCAAATTTTTCAGATATTTCACCCCAATCTAAATATGGTTGCATATTTTAAATTATTAAAACAAATAAAGTTCGTTATCAAAACTTAATTTACAAATGAAATTCCGCACCATTGGACATTTCCTTCTCAACAATATGTGAAATAAAGATACTTCAAAAAATAAAGATAGCTTCCAAAAATTATGATCAGTGAACAGAACCCTGAAGAGTGCCATTGCTTTGGGTAAACTGTAACGTAAGCTAAATAATAGCAATAATGCCTGACTAATAAAATCATCTCAACACCTTCAGCACATCCCTGCAACCATCATCCAATGCTTTGCCTGCTGCATCATCTACCTTGCATTCATATTTGCTATCCACTTCAGGCTTTGTTTTTATGGAGCCATCACTCATTACTTTTAATATAAGGCTGGCCTGCATATTAAATGATGAGGCAGCTTTAATAATCTCCAGAATAACTCTACTTCAACTTCTTCATCCCCGTACTATTCAGCAAAGATTTCATCTGGCTAATTGCAATTTCGTTTAATTTTTGCAAACGTTCTGGTTGTGGCAAAGCTTGTCTTATCAAAACAGAATTAATGCTTTCTAAATTGGTTAACACCACCAACTGTTCTAATGTGGCATGATCTCTTACATTGCCGTCTTTGGTTTTATTATTTGTTCTCCATGTTGCTGCTGTTTGCCCAAACAATGCCATATTTAAAACATCAGCTTCTGTAGCATAAATAATACTGCTTTGTTGTTTGGTAATGGTTGGCGGTATTAGTTCTTCTTTAATAGCATCGGTATGTATGCGGTAATTTATTTTGGAAAGTGTTCGTTGCAGGTTCCATTCTAATTTCTTACTGGAGTTTTCTTCATCTTTCAACCGTTGAAATTCTCTAATAAGGTAGAGTTTAAATTCAGAGCTAAGCCAACTCCCAAATTCAAAGGCAATGTCCTTATGGGCATAAGTGCCACCTCCGTATCTGCCAGCTTTTGAAATTATACCTATTGCATTAGTTGCTTCAATCCATTTTCGGGGTGTCAGGTTAAAGTTGTTCAGACCAGCCTGCATTTTAAAGGTAACGAATTCGTTACCTTTAAAATCTGAATTATATAATTGCTCCCAAATACCAAGAAATTCAACAGTATTACGATTCCGCATCCAACTATAAATCATTGTATCGTCGCCAAATGACTTTACCATATCAGTCAGCGAAATATAATCCTGATTATTTATTTTAATAATTGTTACAGGATTGTTTTTTACTATAATGGTTTTATTTACTGGCACAGCGAACAGATTTAATAATATAAAAATACGAAAAGGTTTTTTTGCGAATTCTAATTATGTCGAATTCGCTACAATTAAATATGGTGGTCGAATTTGACAACTTTAAATTTTAAACCCCTCGAATTCAAGGGAATTAAAATTTATCCAGCATTATAGATTCAGCTTCTTCATCTCCCCCATTGCATAATCACAGGCTCTTGCTGTAAGTGCCATATAAGTCAATGATGGATTCTGGCAAGCACTGGAACTCATGCAGGAACCATCGGTAATAAATACATTGGGTACTTCATGTAGCTGATTCCATTTATTCAAAACAGAAGTTTTAGGATCATGCCCCATGCGTGCAGTACCCATTTCGTGGTTAGCATTACCAGGAAAAGATATGCTGCCACTCACATCAATATCTTTAAACCCGGCTGCTCCCATCATTTCTTCGGCTGTCTTCTTCATATCCTCATGCATAGCTTTTTCATTCTCTTTAAATTCACAGTCGATATTAATAACGGGCCTTGCCCAATTATCTTTTTTGTTGGCATCAAGTGTAATACGGTTATCTGCATAAGGCAGACATTCACCAAAGGCATACAAATTCATTTGCCATGGTCCCGGTACACACAGCGCATCTTTTAATACTGCTCCCATCATGCCCTCGGTATTTGAAGTTTTACGGTAAGCACTTGCTCCCATATGATAGCCGCGGATAAAGCCTGCTGTTGTTTCTTTAATATTTCTGAATCGTGGAATAAAAAGCGGCAATGGCCTGAAGCCGGAATAATATTTATCTTCAAAACCATCTACTGCTGCTGTTATACTAAGTCCTTTATGATGATCCATCAGGTTACGTCCAACCTGGTCGCTTCCGTTTCCTAATCCATTGGGGAAACGAGAAGATGTTGAATTCAATAATATAAAAGAGGTGGCAACAGTAGATGCATTCAGGAAGATGAGGCGGGCAAAAAATTCTTCCGTTTGATTTGTCTCTGTATCAATGATCTCCACTCCTGTCGCTTTTTGTTTTTGTTTATCATAGATTACTTTATTCACCAGCGAATGTGGCCGCACAGTAAGATTGCCGGTAGCATAAGCAGCCGGCATAGTACTGGCATTGGTACTGAAGTAAGCGCCGAACGGGCACCCACGATGACAGGCATTTCTTGCCTGGCATTGCCCCCTGCCTTTTACCGGTTGTGTAAGGTTCGCTGATCTTCCAATGATCACATTGCGATCATTATATTTTGATTCGATCTGTTGCTTGAAAAATTTTTCAACAACATTCATCTCAAATGGGGGCTGAAATTTTCCATCCGGCAAATGAGATATACCATCAAGGTTGCCGCTTACGCCAATAAAAGATTCTACATAATCATACCAGGGTGCCAATTCTTTATAACGTATCGGCCAGTCCACACCATGACCATCGTTAAGATTAGCTTCAAAATCAAGATCGCTCCAGCGGTAACAGGCTCTTGCCCATAATAAGGAACGTCCGCCAACAATATCTCCTCTTATCCAGTCAAAACGTTTTTTTTCAGCATAAGGATTTTCCTTATCGTCAATGTAAAAATGTTTGTTGTCTTCGCGAAAAGAATAGTGGCGGCTTTGTATATGATTTCTTTCTTTCTCATCCTGTGTCAGTCTTAAACGATGCGGAAATTCCCAGGGAGGTGTATTAGCCGTTGGATAATCTTTTATATGTTCAATATTACGGCCACGTTCGAGTACTAAAACTTTTAATCCATTTTCACAAAGTTCTTTGGCAGCCCATCCACCGCTGATACCTGAACCAACAATGAT
>JANPEU010000466.1:0-2576 GCA_031423175.1 Bacteroidota bacterium | reverse complement strand
AAATAAAATCATCATTATTGCTGCACCATCCGGTGCCGGCAAAACTTCGATCACTAAACATTTATTAAAAACATTTCCCGATCAACTGGCATTTTCTGTTAGTTGTGCCACCCGCCAGCCTCGTTCTTATGAAATACATGGGAAAGATTATTATTTTATTTCACCAGATGAATTCAGAAAAAAAATTAAGGATAATGAATTTGCTGAATGGGAAATGGTTTACGAAGGGAAATATTATGGCACATTGAAAAATGAATTGAAACGCATCTGGGATGAAAATAAAGTTCCATTATTGGATGTAGATGTAAAAGGCGGCATCAATGTTTACAAACAATATCCGGAAACTACTTTATCACTTTTTATAGAACCGCCATCGTTATCCGAGTTGAAAAAGAGGTTGGAAGCAAGAGGAACTGAAACTCCCGAAAGTCTGAAAGCAAGAATCGAAAAAGCTTCTTATGAGCTTAGCTTTAAAAATAAATTTGATAAATCGGTTGTAAACGACAATTTAGAAACCGCTTGTAAGGAAGCGGAAGAAGCCGTAAAAGAATTTCTCAATTAAAAAAATTGATTACCCGCTACGCAACTTGACTGCTCACTCACATTTATTATCTTTACTCCATGTTTGATTGGACTTCTATCGTATTCTTTATTCTGACCATTTTGCTCATGGGTTTTTTTGCAGGTATCGAAATGTCATTTTACAGTGCCAATCGCCTCACCATTGAAGTGAAGAAAAAAAAAGGCGGAAGATCCGGTCAGATACTTTCTCAGTTTATTGAATCACCCGATCATTTTTTGGGGACAACATTGATTGGATATAATCTTTTTCTTGTCTTCTTCGGGCTTGAACTGAGTAAGGTAATGAAAGACCTTATCTGGGACCGGTTACAAATTCAATCAGGGCTCTTACAGATTATTTCAGAAATAACCCTTGCAACAATTATCATTCTCATTTTTGCCGAATTTATTCCACGTGCCATATTCCGGGCAAGAAGTAATACGTTGCTCAGTTTTTTTGCAAGACTTACCAATCTTTTTTATGAAATGTTTTACCCGATAGCAGAAGGCTTAATTGAATTTGCAAAATGGGTTTTAAAAATTGTTTTTAATGTTCGGGTCAATAAAAACAAAGAGGCGCTGAAACGGAGTGATTTAAAAAATCTTTTTATTCAGAAAATTAATGATGAAGAGAAACAGGAACGCAATTCCCAGTTATTGGAAAATGCCCAGGAATTACCTAAAATAAGAATCCGCCAATGTCTTGTACCCCGAAAAGAAATTACCGGAATTGAATTGCAAAGCCCGATGATGGAAGTAAAAAAGAAATTTGCTGAAACCAAACTAAGCAAACTGATTGTATATGATAAAAATATAGATCATATCAGCGGTTATGTACATCAGTTAGATTTATTTAAAAACCCGGAATCGCTTAAAAATATTTTACTGCCCATACCGGCTGTGCCGGAAAGTATGAGTGCTGCCGACCTTATCAGCAAATTTACCCGTGACCGGAAAAGTATTGCCTGGGTGGTTGATGAGTTTGGTGGTACAGCCGGCATAATAACAATGGAGGATGTATTGGAAGAATTGTTTGGTGAAATACATGACGAATATGATACCGAAGAGTTTATTGAAAAACAAATTGCCGAGAACGAATATATTTTCAGTGGCAGGTTAGAACTGGATTACATAGAAGAAAAATATGGGTTTGAATTTCCCGACAATGAAGCAGAAACATTATCGGGTTATATCATCGGGTTTCATGAAACGATTCCGCAGCAGAAAGAACGGATTATTATTGATGATTATGAATTTGATATCATCAATGTAACTGATACAAGAATTGAAATGGTAAAAATGAAAAAACTAAAGTAAGGTGAAAGAGGAATTATGAGTAATATATCATAAGCGGCTAACTGGATTTAATAACCACTCCTTCTTTCTTGAATTTATTATGTATAGCTTTTACAAAATCCACGGCATATACTCCATCTCCATGAATACAAATTGTATCAGCACTTAGTTTAATTGTTTTCCCGGTTACAGTTGTTGCAGTTCCATCTTTTACCAATTGCACTGCCTGTTGCACAACTTTATCAATATCTGTTATTACAGCCCCGTAAATTGTTCTCGGCATTAAACTTCCATCATCTAAGTAAATTCTGTCTGCAAAAACTTCATTACAAGTTTTTAATCCAATCTTTTTTGCTTCAGCAATAGAATGACTGCCACTTAGCCCAAATAGAATAAGCTGATGATTAAAATCTTTTACGGCATTTGCTATTGCACCAGCTACTTTTTTGTCTTTTGCAGATAGGTTATATAAAGCTCCATGCGGCTTTACATGATGAATAGATGTTTCTAATTCAGAAACAATTTCGTCCAGGATTATTAATTGTTGAGTTACCAAGTCATAAATATCCGCAGCATCCGTATTTAATTCTGCTCTTCCAAAATTTATTTTGTCAAGAAAAGATGGATGTGCGCCAATGGCAACATTGTTTTTTATGCATAACTCAACTGTATGCCAGATTGTATTTTCATCACCTGCATGATAACCGCAGGCAATATTA
>JANPEU010000465.1:0-3758 GCA_031423175.1 Bacteroidota bacterium | reverse complement strand
AAAGTATTTAACGGATAATAAAACAGTCGGCAGTCGATACTCGGCAGCCGGTAGTCAAAAGACTGCAATATGAAAAAGATAAAAATAACATTAGTAAAAAGTCCGATAGACAGACCAGAGCGTCAGAAATTAACTTTGCAGGCTTTGGGTTTAAATAAGGCAAATGCTTCGAGAGAAGTAGAAGCTACTCCACAAATTCTTGGTATGGTTCGCAAAGTGAATCATATGGTGAAAGTGGAAGAGGCGTAAAATAACAAGAAACAAATCGCAAGAAACAAATTGGATCTTGTGATTTCGGATTTGATTTTTTTTAATAAGCGAGGGGTGATTCCCCGTTGAGTTTAAAATCAAGATAAAAATGAAATTACATACGTTAAGACCTGCAAAAGGCGCAACACAAAAAGTAAAAAGAATTGGCCGTGGTGATGGCTCCGGTCATGGTGGTTCATCTACAAAAGGTAATAAAGGTCATCAGAGCCGTAGTGGTTTTAAAAACAGAAGATCGCATGAAGGTGGACAGATGCCAATTCAGCGTCGTGTTCCAAAACGTGGTTTCAAAAATATTAATCGTGTAGAATATAAAGTTTTTAACCTGGGGCAGATTGAGCAGCTTATTGAAAAATATGGCTTTACTGAATTCAGTATGGAAACACTTTATATTAATGGATTAGTAAACCGTACTGATAAAGTAAAAATTCTTGGTAATGGTGAATTGAAAACTAAGTTGAGCTTTAGAATAAATGCAGTTAGCGATAAAGCAAAAGCTGCAATTGAAACTACAGGTGGTTCAATTGAAATAGTTAGATAAAGTTCTTTCCCCCCGATGTAATCGGGGGACTTTTGATTTTAGCAGATTTTTTTGGTACACTACTGATTTAAGAATACCAGGAAATTAATAATACTGTTGCCGCTGTTGCTGAAGCATGTACTTATGTAAAAGAGTGCGACGCAAGGGACGATGATAGTAGCAAAATAGCTTAGTACAAAAAAATATTTAACGGTAACAAAAAATTTTTATTACCCGTGAAGAAACTGATACAAACATTAAGGAACATCTGGAGCATCGAAGAGTTAAAAGGTAAAATACTTTTTACGTTGATGCTGATGGGCATTTATGTGCTCGGAACTAATATCGTATTGCCAGGAGTTAATCCAACATTGGTGGATCAGGGTGAAGGTGCCGGCGGTATTCTTGGATTAATCAATACTTTTTCGGGAGGGGCATTTCAACAGCAATCTATTTTTGCATTGGGTATAATGCCCTATATATCTGCATCAATATTTATGCAATTGATGACGGTTCTTGTTCCTTCATTTCAAAAAATGCAGAAAGAAGGTGAGAGTGGCCGTAAAAAAATAAATCAATATACAAGATATCTTACTGTACTTGTCACCATATTTCAGGCTTCAGCATATGTAGCTTATATAAAAGGAATGAACCAGGGTAATGGAGCTATGATAGCAGGGTACACTCCCTATTTCTGGATTTCATCTTTGTTAATACTTACTGCCGGAACAATGTTTGTAATGTGGATGGGTGAAAAAATTACAGATAAAGGTTTGGGTAATGGTACTTCACTTATCATCATGGTAGGTATCCTGGCTCGTTTACCACAGTCATTTGTACAGGAACTTTCTGCTAAATCAAACCGCACGGGTGATATTATAATTTTTATCGTTGAAATTGCTATATTGATTGCTATAATTCTTGCCTGTATATTATTAATTCAGGGTGTACGCAAAATTCCAGTGAATTATGCTAAACAAATTGTGGGCAATAATAAATTTGGCGGGGCAAGACAGTTTCTTCCAATTAAAGTAAACAGTGCTGGTGTAATGCCGATCATTTTTGCTCAGGCAATTATGTTTTTACCTACTTTATTTACGTTGGGTGAAAGAGGTGGTAACATCGGACAAATGTTTACCAATCATGCCAACTTTGGTTACATGATTATTTATTCTGTAGTTGTAATTGGATTTACATTTTTATACACCGCATTAATATTTAATCCAAAACAAATCTCTGATAATCTGAAACAGAATAACGGATTTATTCCTGGTGTTAAACCCGGTCAGCCTACAACAGATTATATCGGCACTATTATGGACAGAATAACATTACCGGGTGCTGTGTTTCTTGCACTCATTGGTATCTTACCAGGTATAGCACAACGATTTGGTGTATCTCCAGGTTTCTCAACTTTCTTTGGTGGTACTTCATTGCTTATTATGGTGGGTGTAGTACTCGATACACTTCAGCAAATAGAAACTCAACTGATGATGAGACAATATGATGGTTTGATGAAGAGCGGAAGAATACAGGGAAGACAGAGTACGTCTGGGGTGTCTATCTAATTTATTTCTATTAAATATCGCAATTGTAAAATATTACCGGCTCAGAAAATAGCCGGTTTTTTTGATCGTATTATGAACCCCGATACATGTAACAGGGGAGTAGAAACAACAATGAAAATGCTGGGATTGGTACACAAAAAATTATAACTGATATTTGCAAAATGATTTCTATAAAAACAGATGAGGAAGTTGAAATGATGCGTAAGAGTGCATTACTGGTAAGCAAAACGCTTAGCGAGGTAGCTAAGATTTTAAAACCCGGCATCACTACTTTGTTTTTAGATAATTTGATTGGAGAATTTGTAAAAGATCATAATGCTGTTCCATCTTTTTTAAACTACAATGGTTTTCCTTACAATGCCTGTATTTCAGTAAATGATGTGGTGGTGCATGGCTTTCCGAATAAAAAAGAATTGCGTGAAGGTGATATTGTAACTATTGATATTGGTGTAATACTAAACGGTTGGCATGGTGATCATGCTTATACTTTTGCAATAGGTAATCCGGGTGCTGATGTGATGCATTTAATAAAAATTACAAAGGAAAGTTTATACAAAGGAATTGAAAAAGCGATAGCTAATAACCGGATTGGTGATATTGCCAATGCCATTCAGGATTATACAGAAAAAAAACATGGCTATGGTGTAGTTCGTGAATTAGTAGGACATGGCTTAGGAAAAAATTTGCACGAAGATCCTCAAGTGCCTAATTATGGCAAACGCGGAAGTGGCACGAAACTTAGAGAAGGAATGGTACTTGCTATTGAACCCATGATAAATCTCGGAAGGAAAGAGGTATATACAGAAAGTGATGGATGGACAGTGCGAACAAAAGATGGCAAACCATCTGTACATTTTGAACATGATGTATGCGTAAGAAAATTTAAAGCAGATATTCTTTCCGATTATACACCAATTGAAGCGGCTGAAATGGCAAATACAAATTTGCTTAGTGAAGCAATGCTTACTACTGCTGCAGAAATCTCCTGATAAAATTTAGTAATTCACTTTTATTGAAGATTATTTTTAAATCTTCAATGTTTTCATATACGCTGCATTTACTTTAATTGCTTCTAATGATGTGCCATTCGGATAGGCTTCCTGTTCTACAATAAAATATTCCATACCATTTTTTTTCGCAGTTTTCAATATTTTTTTCCAGTCAATTATTCCTGTACCCAGGTCAATAGAATTTTTCCCATTATCTGCCACAACATTTTTTGTTCTGTCTTTTACATGGCAAAGCCTGTATCTGTTTGGTGATTTCTTAAACCATGCTTCCGGGTCTTGTCCGGCAGCCACCACCCAATAAATGTCCAGCTCAAAATCTACTAATTCAGGGTCTGTATTATTTAATAAAACATCCTGCGCAAACTGACCTTCTAATGTTCTGAAAGTAAAGTC
>JANPEU010000464.1:0-8407 GCA_031423175.1 Bacteroidota bacterium | reverse complement strand
CTGTTTGATTTTCCCCAGCTTAAATCATATTTACCAGAAATTGAAAGTATCAATCCATCTGTAAATAAATTTTTTAAAATCGGGTTGTTTAAAATTAATTTATCGAGGCTGTCTCTGATTTTTAATGATGAAAATTCGATATTGGGAATTCGGACTGATGCTGATTGATTTTTCCAAAAAGTTTCATATCCCCATGCCAGGTTGATTGATTTCTGATTAAAATAATCGATACGATCAGTTAAACCTGCACCAAAAGAAAAAACTGTTTTAGCATTTTCACGAATTGCTTTTGCATTATCCCTCCAGGATTTTAAAAAAAGAAATTTTTCTACACGGATAGGTTTTATATCAAGTAGCCTGGGGAAATAAATATTGTGATTGGCTGTTATCTGTTGTGTTTGTATTCCTTTTCTATTGCCAAACTCTACACCATATCGAAAATTGGTTACTGAATGATTGGCAATTTTTCCTGTATTGCGATCTTGAAAATCTAAATTGAGACCAATACCCCAAAGTCTTCCGGTAACGGTACTCTGGCTGTTATTTCCTTCAAGTGTTACGCCATAACTATATTTATCGGCTGGTGACAGGCTTAGTTTGAAATCAACCGTATCTGTATTTACTCTTGCAATTGGTTCAATGTTTACCAATTTCCATGCGCCTAAGGAATTGAAGCGGTCAATAGTGCGTACTAAATCATCCTGGCGATATAAATCGCCATGTTGTAAATAAATATTTCGTTTTAAAAATCTTGGTTTGAATAAATATCTTGAATAAATGATTCGAAGATTACCAGAATCGAGTAGAACAATTTTCTGCGTTTGGTTTACAGTATCCGGGCTTATATCCGGGTAAACAGATATATGCCCAATATAATATTTAGTAAGTTTTATATTATCGTAACCCGGTTTAAGCCGGTATTCAAGATTGGCAGTTGGTTTTTCCCGTCGGGCTTTCAGTTTTTCAAAGAGTGCAATCTGATCAAATGGATCGAAGCTGGGTTGAAGCAGTTCAATATCCAATGTATCCCACAAACCAATAATTTCATTGGAAGTAAAACGCATATATCCATTATTGCGATAAAGATTTACAAGCCTGTCCCTTTCTGCTGACATAGGACCTTTGGCAAAAGCATCCCCTTTTTTTACAATAGCACCATCTGAATTTTCAATTGTAATTTTTTGAAGCTCGGCATTTTCAATATTATAACTAACCGAATCCAGCGTAATCAATTTCGAGGGCTTTACTATAAATTTTACATAAGTACGTTGCTGATCTCCTTTTATTTTTACCGTATTTGTATAGGTTATTTCACTATAATAAAAGCCTGATGATTTCAATAATGATTTCATATACACCATTGATTTTTCTGCAGCACTCGTATCGAATACAGGAGGCTTATTAAGATTGCTATGCAGAAATTTCTGAGCCGATCTTACCTGCATACTATCATCGAGTTGATTATAGAGTTGCGAACTGAGCCTGTCTTTTTCTTCTTTGCCCATTTCACCTACAACTTCCACCTGAGTGTCAAATACAAATGGCTTGTTTTTTTGATAATTTTTTGGTAGAATACCGCAGCCCGTAAATATAGTAACTGCAAACGCTGCAATGCTTATTTTTACAAAGGGGATGAATCGAGGCTGTTTTATAAACATTATAATTTTTAATCGGATAATATGCTTTCCAAATCGCAGGTCAAATATATTCAAAGTTTAGCCCATAAAAAAAGCCGGGACGGGGAAGGTTTGTTTATTGCCGAAGGACCAAAAATTATTGAAGACTTTTTATGGCAAGGGAATATTGACATAAAACAGATTTATGCAACCAAAGAATGGTTGGATTTAAATAAAAAGAATACAGATACCATTGAGACAATTGAATTAACTGAGCAGGAGCTTGAAAGAATTTCGCAGCTAAAAACGCCTAACCAGGTTGTAGCTGTTATTAAAAAAATCGAAAAGTTAAATTCTGTTGAAGTAAAAAATGAAATAACAATTGTTCTGGATACGATTCAAGATCCGGGAAATTTGGGAACAATAATCCGCATTGCAGATTGGTTTGGTGTTAAAAATATTGTTTGCAGCCTTGAATGTGCTGATGTCTATAACCCAAAAGTAGTACAGGCAACGATGGGCAGTATTGCAAGAGTTGCTGTTTTATACAAAGAACTTATTCCCTGGTTAAAAGCGCAGAGAGATATCGCTATTTATGCAGCAACATTAAATGGAAGATCGGTTAATGACTTGGGAAAAATAAAGGAAGGAGTAATAATTATTGGAAACGAATCGAAAGGAATCAATGATTCTTTATTGGGAATGGTATCTGATAGAATTTCAATCCCCAAAATTGGGAAAGCAGAATCGTTAAATGCAGCAGTAGCAACGGGGATTCTACTTTCTCATTTGAAATGAAAAAGTAAAAACATTTTTCGATTTGTAAATTTAATCTTCGCTGTATTTTAATCTTCAAATTACCGAAACTGAATTGCATTCACCGGCTGAATTTTTCTTATGAGCAGAGAAGGAATTGTTAGCACTAATAAACAAATTAAAAATGTGCCGCCACATATTAAACCAATTTGCCACCAAACAATTTTTACGGCCGCTTCACTCAGGTAATATGCTTCTTCTTTTAGTTTAATAAAACCAGTTTCTTGCTGAAGATATAGTAATCCCAATGCGGTTATTAATCCGATAAGTATTCCGGTAATGGTGATTAGTAAAGTATGCTGAATAAAAATTTTCTGAATGGTCCAGTTAGTGCTTCCCAATGCTTTTAATACACCAATCATTCTGATGCGTTCCAGAACAAGAATGATAAGGCAGGTGATTAAATTAATAATAGCAACTATTATCATTATTCCAATCAGCACATTCCGGGTTACATCCTGCATATTGAGCCAGTCAAAAATGTTAGGAGAAATATTTTTTACACTTTTCGGCTCCCAGGTGGCAGGAAAACTATCTGCCAGTCGAATTTCTTCCGATACCTTATCAATCTTTGAATAGTCCTTCAAAAAAATTTCATAGCCTCCGATCTCATCTGCACCCCAACCATTCAGTTTTCTGATTAGTTTTAAATCACCAATGGCAAAATATTTATCGTAGTCCTCTATCCCTGTTTTATAAATGCCGGTGATGGTGAGTTTGTCTGCACGGTATTTATCTTCATCATCGATAGAGCTTCCCGGTCTGATAAAATAAATTAACACACGGTCATTTAATTTTAATTTTAATTGTGTGGCAGTATAGGATGAGATTACGATTTCCCGGCTATACGTAGAATCATTAAATTGAACGGCTCTTCCCTCAATCATAAATGTTTTAAAACGATCAAAATTATAACTGCTATCTACTCCTTTAAATTTCACACCTTCCATTTCATCCTTTGTTTTTAAGATGCCATATTTGGTGGCAAAGGAGTGAATGCTTTCTACATTGGGATTCTTTTTTATATCAGTTACCGCCACCTGATTATGATAAATCGGAGTTTCTTCGGCAAATACTGCTTTATCCGGCTGATTATCCTGTACCTGTATATGTCCAAGAAAGCTAAAAATTTTCTGACTAATCCTTTCCTGGAAACCGTTGGCAAATGACAACGTAATAATCATTACTGCTACACTTATAATAGTAGCAACAATTGAAAGCCTGATAATAAATCGGGAAAACGTTTTTTGCCTGTTAAAGGCAATACGATTTGCTATAAACCCTGCAACCTTCAAATGATTCTGTTTGTCTTCAAAAATAAGGGCATAATTTTATTAAATGTTCTCTGTTTATAATTTCTTTTGGTAACCACGTTAAAAAGGAACTTTAAAAAACGACCTGCAAGTGAACTAGAATATCTTTCATCTTTTTTCTGTTACTTTATACTTATTTATAAAATGAAAAGATTCAACCTTTTTAAAACATTTATACTGAAAGTAGCAATTATTTATTCAGGTGTTGCAACTGGCCAGCTACCGGATCATATTTATAAACCCAATATTCATTCGGTGAAATTGTTCAGAGCAGGAGATATTTACAGTTACCCAATCCTTAGCCTAAACAGTGGTGAGGTTTTGGAACTGCATTTTGATGATGCAGATTTGAGTATTAAAAATTACTATTATACATTTTTACTTTGCAATGCCGATTGGTCCGTTGCTTCATTGCAGGCATTTGATTATATCACAGGCTTCCAATCAAACCGGATTACAACCTATCGCAATTCTTCTATTTCTTTAACCCGGTATACACATTACCAGGCATCCTTGCCCGATCGGAATTGTAAACCCAACCGTTCGGGAAATTATTTATTAAAAGTTTTTTTGAATAACGATACCTCGAAATTAGTTTTTACAAAAAGGATGTTAGTGGTGGAAAACAAATCTTCTGTTGTGGCACAAATTCAACAGCCATTCAATACAGCAGTCTATCTTACAAATCAAAAATTATTTGTAGGAGTTACTACTCAAACGAAAGTAAATATTTCAACACCACAGGATATTAAAGTGGTTTTATTGCAAAATAATATCTGGACAACTTCAAAATTACTTACCCGCCCGAATATTTACCGGGGCAATTATTTTGAATATAGTGATGAAGCTCAAACTTCTTTTCCAGCAGGCAAAGAATGGCGCTGGATAAATCTTACTAACCTGCGGCTAATGAGTGACCGGATGCAAAAAATAGAAAATTTTCCAAAATCAACTGAAGTGTATGTAAAAAATGATGGTGAACGTTTGCAACAAACTTATATTTATTACAGAGATCTGAATGGGTCATTCACAATTGAAAACACAGAAAATCTGAATCCATATTGGCAAAGTGATTATGCAAATGTACATTTCAGTTTTTTCCCGCCGGGTAACAGACCCTTTGAAGGCAGAGCTGTACATATATATGGTGAACTAACTCAATTCACTACCAATGACTCATCAAAGATGAATTTTAACACCGAACGTGGTGCGTATGAAAAAACACTTTCGCTTAAACAGGGATTTTATAATTACAGTTATGTTACCGTTTCCGAAATAAATAAAAATGACAACACACCTGTATATGATAATACGGAAGGAAATTATTGGGGCACCGAAAACAGTTATACCATATTGGTTTATTACCGCTCTTTCGGTGGCCGTGCTGATGAATTGATTGGATACTCACTCCTCAATTCTGCATTTCAAAGATAATTTTTCAGGATAAAAATAGTTTGAAACAGTTTGGAAGAAATAATTTGATAATAGGGTTTCCAACATTTATAAACTATACGTGCCGCAGGAAGTAAGCCGCAAAATGCGGGAGGATGATTGTAATCTAATGATATTTTTTAATTTGAAAATGAACGTTAGGGCTTTGCGGCGGTGGGGCATTTGAAAAATTCCCCGCCCGGAACTGAAGCCGAATAAAAAGATGAGGATATATTCGACAGCCAGCATAGCAGAAAACCCAGTGTTGTAGGTATACCCTTCGTAGTGGTCTGTCAAAATGAATGTATGTGTCTAAATAGACAGAGAGTGTCAAATGGTTATTGAGTAACCTGTAACTTGAAATGATACTTCTTTCTGATTTCCTCCATTTCCTTTTTCAAGATGTCTGGATGTTTCCAATACTTCTCACTTAACTTTTCTCTGATTTCCCTCATCATTTTAACCGCATCCAATCCGACAATAGGTTGGGTCGTGTTTTTGTCTTTACTCATTGTCTGTAAGGTTTAAAATTTCTCTTGGTGTTCTTATTTCGATTAGCCTATAACCGAAGCGAAGGTTAATTGAATTGTATAGCCTGATTCTGTCAAGGTTTACGATATGTTTGAAATTCCAACTTGCTAAAACATCTGCATTGTTTAATGTTGCCAATGCAATATGCAAAGCATCGTTATAACTCTTGTTTGTCAAAGCACCTTCCGTAATGTAAATTTCTGCAAGTTTTATAGCTTCGTCATCAACAATTATGTCCACTCTGTTTGTTTCAGGAATATCAGTTACAAGATTTCTGATTTCTTCTCTTGCAAATTCAAGTTCCTGTGCAGTTAGGTCTGAAAGTATAATTTGTTTTGAACCTGCTATAAATTCATTCCATCGAGCAATTGACCATTCCTGAAATTCCTTGTCGAAATAGCCGCCAATTATTGAGGTGTCTGTATAAACCTTCATGAATGCAAGGTGCAAAAAAATACGGCTTATATTTGCAATGCGATACCCGGTAAATCCTCTCTCCCGCATGGGATGATGAGACCGGGTTTTGGTTTTTAAAAATATCCCTTCTAATATTATAAACGGGTCGGTTTCAAAAAAATCAAAAGACGCCCCTTTTGTCGTTATTTAACAGCATCCTCGATCACATAAACATCAGCAACATTTTTCTTTGTGTCAATATTTATTTTTGATGGTTCAATTCTTGAAGTCTTATTGTTTTTTGAAAGTGTAATGTCATAGGTTTTCTTGTCATATTTCATCACTGCACCTGATAATGCATCAATGCCCCAACCCAATAAGTTTCCCAAGCTTATTACACTAACAATATTAAATTCTTTGTCAAGTGTTATTAACCTTGTCTCATAGCCAAATTGAAAAACAAAAAGTTGAAACACGGCTTCCGTCCGCCCCCATTTTGGCAAACCCCCTTGTTGTAGGTATACCCTTCCTCAGAGTGTGTCCACCGAATAGATGTTGATGTTCCTTAAAGCGGATAAAAATATAAGTATATAATTCATGCTTTAATTTCCCCGTATCTTTCTTGATATAACTTTTTCAATCTCTACTGCAAAAAACACCAACGAAGAAGCTGCGCCAACTAAAATAAATTCATTCAGCGTTAATGATTCGGTTTTAAATATCGGTTGCAGAAAAGGAATATAGGTGATGGCAAACTGCAGCAGCAAGGCTAATAGAACAGCCCCGATAAGAGGTTTGTTAGAAAATATTCCTATAGTAAATAATGATTGATTTTCGGAACGGATAGCCATTACATGCCCAAGTTGGCTGAGGCATAAAACATTAAAAACAATTGTTTGCCAATGCAACCCATGATTAATAGCCCAACCCTGCAGCGACAAAGCAATACCCGCCATAAACATACCTACCCATATCATGTGTAATCCTCTGCCATTGGCAAAAACACTTTGTTGCGGTGGCCGTGGTGGTCTTGTCATAATATCCTTTTCTGCTTTTTCATAAGATAACGCAATAGCTGGTAAACCATCAGATACTAAGTTTATCCATAAAATATGTATGGGCAATAATGCAACAGGTAAGCCAATGATTGGCCCCAGCAACAATGTCCATAGTTCGCCGGAGTTTGTAGTCATCATATACTTGATGAACTTAAGGATGTTATCATAAATTCTTCTTCCTTCCTTTACTGCTTTTACAATAGTTGAAAAATTGTCATCCAGAAAAATCATGTGTGCAGCTTCTTTTGATACATCAGTTCCGGTGATGCCCATTGCGATACCAATGTTTGCTCTTTTTAAAGAAGGCGCATCATTTACACCATCGCCAGTCATTGCTACATAATGTCCTTTTTGTTGCAGCGTTTTTACAATCAGCAGTTTTTGTTCAGGCGATACCCGTGCATATACTTTTATCTTTTCTGCTTTGCTCAAAAAAGCATCATCATCTAATGCTGAAAGCTCCTGGCCTGTTATCACTAAATCTTTTTCGCTTTTTATAATACCAATCCGTTGGGCAATAGCTTTTGCTGTAAGCGGATGGTCGCCGGTAATCATAACTGGTACAATGCCGGCTTTTTTACATTGTGCCACTGCATCAGTAACTTCTTCCCGTGGTGGGTCTATAATACTGGTTAAACCTAAAAACTGTAACCCTGATTCATGGATTTCACTGTCAGGGTTTTCGGGCAATGCATCCCAGTAACGATAACCAAAACCTAATACCCTTTGACCTTTACTGGCCATGTCATCTATTTGCTTTTGTAATACCAGCACATCAACATTTACACAGTTTAGTAGAATAATATCCGGGGCTCCCTTAGTAAAGGAAATTATTTTATTTTCATACTCATGAAAAGTTGTCATCAATTTCCTGCCGGAATCAAAAGGAATTTCAGCCACCCGCTTCCATGTATCAGGTTTAATATTTTGTTCCCGTGCTACCTCCATCAACGCAATTTCTGTACTGTCACCCTTTAAATTTTTCTCGCCGTCTTCAACAGCATCATTATTTAATGCAAGTGCATGCAGCAATAAATTAACCTGTCCTTCTTGTCTGATGCTTGATAATTTATTTCTTTCATAAAGATGTTCGTTTACAAAAACCTCTTCCACATGCATTTTGTTTTTGGTCAGTGTTCCTGTTTTATCTGTGCAGATAAATGTAACAGAGCCTAATGTTTCTACTGCTGGTAATTTTCTGATAAGGCTGTTAAACCTAATCATTCTTCTTGCTGCCAATGCCAGT
>JANPEU010000463.1:0-7980 GCA_031423175.1 Bacteroidota bacterium | reverse complement strand
TTAAATCCATCACCAATATTTCCTAACCGGTTTGTATCGGGTATACGGCAGTTATCAAAAATCATTTCGGCGGTTTCACTTGCACGCATGCCTAGTTTATTTTCTTTTTTACCACCACTAAATCCCGCAGTTCCTTTTTCTACAACAAAAGCTGTTGCATTATTTTTAGTTCTCGGCTCGCCAGTCCTGCAAATTACTACAGCAATATCTCCGGATTTACCGTGGGTAATCCAGTTTTTTGTTCCATTAATTACCCAATCATTACCATCCTTTACAGCGGTGCATTTCATATTACCAGCATCACTTCCAGTATTTGCTTCTGTCAATCCCCAGGCACCAATCCATTCAGCTGTTGCCAGTTTGGGTAAATATTTTTTCTTCTGCTCTTCATTTCCAAATGTCAAAATATGCCCGGTGCATAACGAATTGTGTGCTGCCACACTTAATCCGATTGAGCCACACACTTTAGATATCTCTTCAATCACAGTTTTGTATTCGAAATAAGTTAAGCCCGAACCGCCGTATTGTTGAGGTACTAATACTCCCATCATGCCCAATTTACCAAGCTCTTTAAAAATATGAACAGGAAATTCCTGGCTCTCATCCCACTCCATTATATATGGTCGGATATGTTGGTTAGCAAAATCCCTTGCTGCATGTGCTATCTGTTGTGTTATTTCTGACTGTTGAAAATTCATAAATGAGATTACTGTTTTTATCAGGTGCAAAGAAAAGGAATTTAAACTAAAACTAACAGATGTTAGGAAGACAGTTTTAATAATCTTTGAAATCAAGCTTCAATCCATCGTAAGCAAGATGAATTCCGTCTGGTAATTCAGATTCAACTTCATTGTGCAACCCTAACTGGTGTGAGATATGCGTAAAATAGGCTGTTGGTATTTTTAATTCCTGAACCAAATCAATTGCTTCACCTAATGCAAAATGAGCTATATGCGATTGCTTACGCAATGCGTTTAAAACAATTACTTCACTACCTTTTATTTTTTCTTTCTCTTCATCATCTATACGGTTAGCATCAGTAATGTAAGTAAATTCTCCAAAACGAAAACCTAATACCGGCATATTTAAATGCCAGGTTAGTATTGGAATAATTGGGATATCGCCAATCATAAATGGTTCTGAGGAAATGGTGTTGATATTCAGTTCAGGAATACCAGGATATTTATTTTTGGTAAAAGCATAATAAAACTCACGGCGTAATGCTTCTTCTGTAAGTGCATTTGCATAAAGTTGCATTGGTTTTTTCATAAAATAATTAAATGCCTTTACATCATCCAATCCGGCAATATGATCCTTATGCGGATGCGTAAATAAAACAGCATCTAATATTTTTAAGTCAAGCTTTAGCAGTTGAGTTCTGAAATCAGGACCTGTATCAACTATTAGAGTAGTTGTTGAAGATTGAACAAGAATACTACTCCGTAATCTTTTATCTTTTTCATTTTTTGATTTGCAAATTTCGCATGGGCATGCAATCATAGGTACACCTGTACTGGTGCCTGTGCCGAGAAAAATTATTTTAAGTGGGGGACAACTCACAATCAAATGTAGAACTCAAAATGTAGAATATAAAATGTAAAATCTATTTGCCTTCGTCTTCTGGCTCAAGTTTAGAAACTAATCCTTTATACATTTTTTTCAATTCGTCCGTTAGCAACTCTGTATTAATTGTAAGTTGTGGAATTAAATCGAGCATGGTATTAATTCTTCCTTCGGTTTGAAAAAACTTATTTAACACCACTACTTTTTTTGCTTCCAATATACAATACCCACTTTGAAAATTTCCTCTTTCATAGCGTAGCACATAGCCAGATGCTTCTACAATACTTTCTAATTTATCAAGTGTTGATTGTGTGTATTTCATGCCCTGGTCCGCCAAAGGCGGAAAGTTTAGAGTTTTATTATTTTAAATTTCTTTACTATGCGAAACTACATTATCATCCCTTTACCACTTTTTTAATTTTCCACAAAATAAAGAAACATAGATCTAAGTTCTCCGCCGAAAGGCGGAGACAGGGGGCTTTACTTACTCTGCATTTTTATAACCGGCACTATCATTTCTTCCAAACTTACTCCACCATGCTGAAAAGTATTTTTATAATAATTTACATAGTGATTGTAATTGTTGGGATAGCATAGAAAATTATCTTCCCGTGCAAAAATAAAAGATGAATTTACCCCCGGCACCGGTAAGCCAATCTCCCTTGGATCACGAAAAGCAAGAACTTCTTTTGGCTCATAATTCAAATTGCGTCCATGCTTATACCGAAGATTTGTTGTAGTTAATTTATCACCCACCACTTTACATGGATTTTTTACCCGAATACTTCCATGGTCTGTTGCCAGTACTATTTTAATATTTTTATCAGCAATCTTTTTCAATGCCTGGTGCAGTGGTGAATGCTCGAACCAACTTGTAGTAATACTGCGATAGCTCATTTCATCTCCCGCCAGTTCTTTAAGTACTTCCATCTCCGTTCTTGCATGGCTTAGCATATCTACAAAATTGTAAACAATAACATTAATATCATAATTCAACAAATTGTGAATATTATTCTGCAGATCTAAACCCGCCTGGTTGTTTGTAACCTTGGTATAAGAAACTTTTAAATCTCCTTTCTTCAATCGTTTTAATTGCTCACGGAAAAATTTTTCCTCATGCAAATTTTTTCCACCTTCTTCCTCATCATTTTTCCATTCTGCCGGAAATTGCTTTTCTATTTCAGCAGGCATTAAGCCAGCAAAAATCGCATTGCGGCAGTATTGAGTTGCAGTTGGAAGTATTGAATAAAAACTATCCTCTTCCAGAATTCTAAAGCTTTCAGCGAATATGGGTTGTATTGCTTTCCACTGATCAAAACGTAAATTATCAATCAACACAAAAAACAAGGGTATTCCTTTTTCAACATGTGGCAATACTTTATTCTGAACTAATGAGTGACTCATTACCGGAGCATTACTGCTTTTCGGATTTACCCAGGATGCATAATTTCTAGAAACAAATTTGAAAAACTCGGTATTCGCTTCTCCTTTTTGAGATTGCAAAATTTCACGCATTTCAGGGCTGTCACTCTTTGTCATCTCCAGTTCCCAATAAACTAATTTTTTATAAATATCCATCCACTCATTGTAGTCAGGATTGCTATTGAGTACCATAAATAAATTTCGAAACTGCTGTTGATAAGCTGTAGTCGTTTTTTCTCCTACCAGTCTTTTATTATCAATAATTTTTTTAAGGCTTAACCAAACCTGATTTGGATTCACGGGCTTGATAAGATAATCACTTATTTGTGATCCAATCGCATCATCCATTAAATTCTCTTCTTCGTTTTTTGTAATCAGCACAACGGGAATTGCACTATTCACTTCTTTTATTTTAGCTAAAGTCTCCAGTCCCGTAAGTCCCGGCATACTTTCATCCATCAGTACCACATCTACCGGATTTTCTTTTACAAAGTCAATTGCATCAAAACCATTCGTAACAGTTTTTACTTCATACCCCTTCGATTCTAAAAAAAGTTTTTGTGATTGCAAACTATCTATTTCATCATCTACCCAGAGAATTTTTGGTATTGCCATAATGTTATTTAAAATTTAAAATTGAGTATTTCAGATTGAAGAACAGTTGCTGAATTTTCAAAAGTAGCTTTTTAGTTTTATGGTTAGTACATTTGTTCCGCTTTAGCAGGGCTCCTTTAACAAACAAACAACAGCATGACAGGCATTCGCAAAATTATCAACGATCCGGTTTATGGTTTTATTACGATTGACCATCCGTTGATTTTGCAAATTATCTCACATCCCTGGTATCAGCGGCTGCGAAATATTCATCAGATGGCCTTTGCACATCTTGTTTATCCAGGAGCTATGCACTCCAGGCTCCATCATTCACTCGGAGCTTATCATTTAATGTGTAGTGCATTGAATGAATTAAAAAATAAAGGAACAGAAATAAATGCTGATGAAGAGCTCGGTGCAAAAATTGCAATTCTCTTACACGATATTGGCCATGGCCCCTACTCTCATGCTTTGGAGTTTGAGTTGCTGAAAGATATTCATCATGAAGAAATTTCAATTCTGATTATGAAAAAGATGAATGAAGAATTGAATGGACAACTGCAAACAGCCATTGAAATTTTTACCAACAACTATCCAAAAAAATTTCTGCATCAGCTTGTAAGCGGACAATTAGATGTGGACCGAATGGACTACTTAACAAGAGATAGTTTTTTTACCGGCGTGGCGGAAGGTGTAATTGGTTACGATCGTATTCTAAAAATGCTGGTTGTGCATAACGGCGATTTACTGATTGAAGAAAAAGCAATTTACTCGATTGAAAAATTTTTAGTCTCAAGAAGATTGATGTACTGGCAGGTATACCTGCACAAAACTGTTTTGAGCAGTGAACGGATGCTGGTAAATGTAATACACCGGGCAAAAGAAATTATAGCTAATGGCGGCGAATTAAATGCTGCAACAGACGCCTTAAATTTCTTTTTACATCAATCTCAACATTCGAATTTTGAAAATGATTTAGAAATATTTTGCCGTCTCGATGATTTTGATGTGATGGCAACTATAAAAAACTGGTGCAATCATTCCGATAAGATATTATCTGCGCTTTGCCGTATGTTAGTTGAAAGAAAATTGCTGAAAGTAAAACTTCAGGCAGAAACATTTGACGAAGTATTTATAGAATCCAAGAAAAAGGAAGCAATGGAAAAATTGCAGTTGAGCAACGATGAAGCAAATTATTTTGTCTTTACCGGAGAAGCCGTGAATACAACGTACAATCCGAAAGATGAACGGATAAATATTTTATTTAAAGACGGAACGGTTAAAGATATTTCTCAGGTGGACAATGCACTTATTCATCAACATTTATCTGCCACTGTTAAAAAACATTACATTTGTTACCTGCGGGTTTAGCGTTTAAGATTTATTAAAAATCATTTAGTCTTAAATTTTATACCAAAAATTTTATTCACTTATGACTTTTTCTGCAATACAAATAGCATCACTCATCAATGGTAAAATTGAAGGTGATGCAAATGCTTCTGTTTCTGCTTTTGCAAAAATAGAAGAGGCTAAAGTAGGTGAGCTCAGTTTTTTTTCAAATCCTAAGTACGAAGATTATTTATATACAACCGGTGCTTCTGTTATTATAATCAATAATGAGTTTGAATTAAAGCAATCAGTTAAAGCAACTTTGATTCGTGTACCAGACGCTTACTCTGCTTTTGCAATACTACTCAGCAAGTATCAGGAAATGGCTAAACAGCAAATGAACGGAATACAGGAACCTGCATATATTTCTAAAACAGCCAGGTATGGAAATAATATTTTTATTGGTGCATTTAGTTATCTCGGAGAAAATGTAATAATTGGTGATAGCACAAAAATATACCCGAATGTTTATTTAGGTGATAATGTAAAAATTGGAATTAATTGTTTAATTCATCCCGGTGTAAAAATTTATCATGACTCTGTTATTGGAAACAATGTAATCATTCATGCAGGCACTATTATTGGCAGCGATGGTTTTGGCTTTGCACCTTTGGCAGATGGCAGCTATTTAAAAATACCACAGATCGGAAATGTGATTATTGAAGACGATGTTGAAATAGGAAGCAATACAACCATTGACCGTGCAACGATGGGTTCAACATTAATCAAAGCTGGAGCAAAACTCGATAACCTTATTCAGATAGCACATAATGTAGAAATAGGAAACAGTACTGTTATAGCAGCACAATCAGGAATTAGTGGTAGTACAAAAATTGGTAATCGTGTTTTAATTGGCGGGCAAGCTGGTATTGTTGGTCATATAACAATTGGCGATGGAGCAAAAATAAATGCACAAAGCGGCGTAAGTAAATCAATGGAACCGGGTAAATCAGTTACCGGTTCGCCAGCTTATGAAATGACTGCTGCACTGCGAAGTCAAGCCTTTGCACGCAAACTTCCTGAAATGGAAAAAAGAATTAAAGAGCTTGAGGCGATAATAAAACAATTATTGGCAGAGAAAGTTTAGTTGAGTTCCAATTAAAATTTATTAACAATCTGTGTGCTGCTTTTCCAGAAAACTCAAAGAGTTTTATCAATCTATCGGAGTCTTGTCATTGAATGACAAGACTCCGATAGATTTACGAGTAATTATAAATTTCAAACTGAAATACAAACAAAAGTTCCTTAGCTTTCTCACTAAATTCTTTCCAGCTATATTTGCCCTGCTTAATAAAAGAACATGACTGAAAACTTCAATCCCGATAAACAACATACGCTTGGTTCATCAGTAAGTATTTCCGGTACCGGATTGCATACGGGTATTTTAGCCGATATGACATTGAAACCCGCCAATGCCGGTTTTGGTTTTCAGTTTCAACGAATTGATCTGGACAACCAACCAATTATTAAAGCAGATTGCGACTTGGTAACAGATGTAAGCCGTGGTACAACTTTAGAAGCAAATGGTGCTAAAGTAAGTACAGTAGAGCATGTGCTTGCAGCATTAGTAGGTATGGGCGTTGATAATTGTTTAATAGAAGTGAACGGACCTGAAATGCCAATTATTGACGGAAGCTCTCAGCCTTTTGTAGAAATAATTGAAGATGCAGGTGTGGTAGAACAAGATGCTGCAAAAGCCTGGTACAGTATTGACGAAAATATTTATCACTACGATGAAAGTAAAAGAGTGGAAATGGTTGCAATGCCTGCCCCGGAATATTCTGTTACTACATTAATTGATTTCAATAGCCCCGTATTAGGCACTCAGCATGCGGGATTAAAATCGATGCGGGATTTTAAAAATGAAATTGCCCCTTGCCGCACTTTTTGTTTTTTACATGAGCTGGAAATGCTGCTTGATAATAACCTTATCAAAGGTGGTGATGTAAATAATGCAATTGTAATTGTTGACAAACCCGTTGATGATAAAGAATTGATACGGTTACAAAAAATATTTAAAAAAGAAAAGATAGAAGTAAAAAGTGAAGGCTATCTCAATAATCTTGAGTTACGTTTTCCCAATGAACCTGCACGGCATAAACTATTAGATGTAATAGGTGACCTTGCCTTGATTGGCTATCCCATCAAAGCAAGAATGATTGCCAACCGTCCCGGCCACAGCACCAATGTAGAGTTTGCAAAAAAAATAAAACAGTACATAAAAAAAAATAAACACACCAAAGATGTACCAGTTTATAATCCCACGGTGCCCGCCGTGTATAACCAGCAGCAAATAGAAGGTAAGCTGCCACACCGCTATCCTTTTTTATTAGTTGATAAAATCATTGAACTCACCGATACAAAAATCATCGGTATAAAAAATGTAACATTCAATGAATGGTTTTTTACCGGGCATTTTCCCGGCAATCCTGTAATGCCCGGCGTATTGCAAATAGAAGCCCTTGCACAAACAGGCGGTATTCTCGCCATCAATCTTGCCGGCGAAGGAAAATATGATACTTACTTTTTAAAAATAGATAACTGCAAATTCAAACAGAAAGTAGTGCCGGGTGACACCATGATTTTGAAAATGGAACTGATGGCACCTATCCGCCGGGGTATTTGCGAAATGAGAGGTACAGTATATGTCGGCAATAAGGTTTGTACTGAGGCTGATTTAGTGGCGCAGATAGTTAAGAATTAGTTGGAGTTGGTTGTTGAAATTTACCCCATTATTTCTTACTCAAATTCATCCCATTGTTCAACAATTTTTCTTTAAACGCTAGTTTCCTGAAAGGTTCATTTTCTTATTTACTTTGGTGCAAAAAAAATAGCAAAATACCCCTGTTGAAACCCGTATAAACAAAGCCATTCAGTTCGTTCGGTGTCTCTCAGTTTATCTTCAAATAAAAGAAAGTGTCCACATGGGGTTTACCGTGTGTGGATATTGTGTATAGCAGTAACCCAATGCAATCGGAAAGTTCAATTTAAAAATAATTCTTAACCGCAAAC
>JANPEU010000462.1:0-1644 GCA_031423175.1 Bacteroidota bacterium | reverse complement strand
CTAATCCTATTGCGATGTGGTTCGTTCTCAGTATACTTCGCTTTATCCTCTTTTGTATTTATTGAATCTGGAAATAATTCTGTATGGTATTGTGGTTCAATTTTAATAATGTATTTATCTGTATCTCTTGAAAAAAATGGAAATGTAAATTTTGGGTTTTGAATATTAGCGGGCAATCTTTTGCCAAATGGTCTTGTATAAACAAGTTCGTCGCCATTTTTTGTTGATTTAGTCCCATGATAAAGAAAGCCCCATTCCTCTAACATATCAATTAACTGTTCTTGTTCAGGCCTTTTCTTAAAAATAGTAACATAAATCTCATCTACTTTAAATTGACTTGCATTGTCAAAGATGATTTTAAGAAACCGCTCGCCAATTTTATAACCATTACTGGAAACTTTCAACGTCCCGATTTTCAACCTTTTCTTTTTTTGAAAATTAGGATTAATTTCAGAGTAGTTCTCATTTTCATCTTCAATTTTAATATATAAGAAAGCCGTTAAGTTATCGTCGCTAAAGCAAACATAACAAGGTTCATCAGCTTTTTTATTAAACCAGCTATTAAAGGGTGGGATAGTATAGTCATTTCTAAAACTGTCAAAAAAGGAGTCATTAATATCTACTTCAGCAAAGTCGGCTCGCTTTACAGCTAAGACTTTATAATTTACTAAATCAGGGTTTTCAGATGTTACCTTTTCGAGAAACTGCTGGATGGTGAACACCTTCCCTGATATTCCCAGCATTTCCGATTTAGTATGAATTTTCTTGTCCTCAGAAATCAAAAAGTCTACTCTTTCACAGAAGACTTCGTTGAGAATAGTTGTATCGTTTTTATCATTTTCTGTTACATCTATTTTTGAAGCAACTTCTTTAAGTTTGTCACTGGAAGGCGCAAGGTTTTTAATCAAGTTATAGCTCCCGACCTTAATAGTCATTGTTTCTACCGTTTTGGGATCTTTGTTCCGCTTAAGTTCTTCGACTGTTAATGGGTGAATATATTTTGAGTGTTTTAGCTTATCAAGCCAATTAAAAAGAGTTCCAATATTGGTATTGATAACAGTACTTGCTTCTCTGTGTATTATGATATTTGTATCAAGAAGAATTTTCATGTTTAGTTGGTTAATGATTAGGACTAGTTTTGCCAACATCGTATGCAACTCAAAAATATACGAAAGTTTTCCACCCTGCAATTCTTCTAACAATTTTGGGACTGTTTGAAGTTATGGGAAGTTTCTACATCCGGGTTGTTGGTGAGAAACCTTTTATTTGAAGACTCGTTTAAACAGACCCCAAAAAGGGTGTAAAATTGGAGGGTTTTAATTGGAATTTTTTTTTAGAGTGAGTAGCCAGCAAAGCAGTCAAGCAACTGTTAGGCGCAGCATTTTCAATATAATTTCACGTCAAATCTTCCCTCTCGGATTTGTACTATTTGTCCATTACTACTCACAGCGTCAAACCAAAAAGTTCCAGAAGCAACTCCTTTCACTTGATCATAATGTTTTATTATTAACTGACCTGTATTAATGTTCGTCGAATTATAAGATGTTCCGAGTGTAGTAGGCTCTGAAAAATTATAATGTCCTGAAACCGTGCCTGTATTTGGTGTTGTAATATAGTAGGTGCCTACTGCAAAATTTATACTGT
>JANPEU010000461.1:0-12674 GCA_031423175.1 Bacteroidota bacterium | reverse complement strand
AATGATGGATGAATTAATTTTTTACCCTCCGGCAATTGGTCGCGGACAATGGTATCGCTTTTTTAGTTGCGGATTGATTCATGCAGATATCGGGCATCTTATCTTCAATATGTTTGCCCTGTATATTTTTGGCGAAGGCAGTAAAATAGAAACATCGATTGGCACAATTCATACGGGTGTGGAATACAAGTTTATTGAAATTTTTGGAACAAAAGGAAAACTCATATACCTCGGTATGTATATCCTTGCGTTGGGTGCATGTCTTATTCCAACCTATTCAAAAAACAAAGACAATCATCATTACCGAAGTCTCGGTGCATCCGGTGCAGTATCTGCTGTAGTTTTTGCAAGTATTCTATTTAATCCGCTACTGGGAATGGGATTAATGTTTATCCCGGTTTATATTGCTGGTTTTGTGTTTGGTGCTATTTACCTTGTTGTATCACATCTTATGGAGAAAAAAGGGAATGGAAATATTAATCACTCCGCACATATTTTCGGAGCCGTATTCGGAGTTGGTTTTACCATACTGGCTTGTAAAATATTTTCCGACTATCCGGTGTTACAGGATTTTATTGATACGATTAAAAACATGGACCCTTCGCAAATTATCCAGTTTGGGAATTGACCAGTATAATTTTCAATACCGATTTTGTTTTCGTTGTTATTTTAAACCGGTCATCAATTCTATAACCAACCACCCAAATAATTTTTTTATCGCTTTCAATCACCCAGATTTTTTCTTTAGCTGATTTAGAAAGTTTGCTGTCAATTAAAAAACGGGAAATTTTTTTCTTTTTCGGCATTCCCAATGGATAGAAATAATCACCTTGTTTATATTTTCTCAGAATTAATGGAAATTTTATTCCCGCTTCATCAAAATACACAATTTCATTTTTAAAATCTGAAGGGGGTTTGTTTAACCATTCAATTTTTAAAAGCCCTTCTTCAAATCCAATTGATTTATCTGTTTTCCCGATAACAATGATTCCCGATGTTGCAGAATTTACCGGACTGATGATAAACCAATGACGGTGTTTAATAAAACGGTAATGAAAGGCAGGCGACTCAATATATTTTCCTGAATCGCTGTCTGCTAGTTTAATCACCTCATCAATTTGTTTTTCAGAAAATCCAAAATCAGAAATAATTTCATAAATCAATGCCCTGTTTTTGTAAGCCATCAACTGCTTGATTGGAATATGCCACTCAGCGCCTTTTTCTTTAATCAATTTCTTTTTTATTTCACTAACAGAAAGTTTATACAGGTTTTCAATCTCTTTAAACCGGTTAATATTGTCAACAAGATTTTCATTAACCTGCGGATATACTTTGCTGATTGCCGGAATAATTTCATTACGAAAATAATTTCTTGTGTATTTTGAAGACAGATTGGAAGAATCTTCAATTGATTCCAACATATTTTCTTTTGCAAATTGCAAAATTTCATTTTTTGTAAAAGAAAGAAGTGGCCTTTTAATATGTCCATAAGATACCGGTATGCCGGTAAGCCCATGCAAACCTGTACCTCTGCAAAAATTCATAAGCAGGGTTTCTGCATTATCGTCAGCATGATGTGCTGTAAGGAGGTGAGTAGTGAGTGGATTGATTGATTTATTAATCAATTCTTCAAACCATTCATATCTTAATACTCTTGCTGCTTCCTGGATGGATAATTTGTTTTCGCCAGCATAATTTTCTGTATCAAATTTTTTTATCAGCACTTCAACTCCATATTTTTCTCCAAGCTGCTTTACAAACTGTTCATCCCGTTCACTCTCCTCTCCTCTTAAATGAAAATTGCAGTGAGCAATTATGAAATTATAATCTGATTGTTTGCAGAGTTCACATAATACAACTGAGTCCACACCACCGCTTACAGCGAGCAGCAGTTTATCTTTTGGTGAGAAAAGATTTTCTTTTTTAATAAACTCGTTAAATCTGGCAAGTAAATTCATTCTTTCAACATTTCTATCTTATATCAATCAAATTAATGTTTTCAAATCTAATAAAACAGCCCGAAGGGCTTAAAAAATTAATTCTTCATAAGCACTTCTTAACTCACCAAACGCATGATTATCGCCAAGCCGTTTCGATTCCTCCATTCCTTTTTCATATACTTTTATTGCGGCGTCATTTTCATTTAATCGTTCCAATAGTTTGGCAAGATGGTAATAACTGCCAACATAATCCGGCTCTCTTTCTAAAATTGTTTCAAATAGATTTTTAGCATCTTCATCCTTATTCAGTTTAATATATTCCAATGCCAATGCATGTTGAAGAAAACTATCAGTTGGGCTTTCCCGCAGCATTTCATTTATCTTATCAATTCTGTTCATTTCAAAAAAAAATATTAATCAATAATTACTAATTCTTATCCGCCTCCCCTATCTTTGCTTTAGTTGCATAAACAACCAATATTACAAGTTAAATAACAGATATATGAAGATTCTTGTTTGCATCAGCAAAACGCCGGACACAACAGCAAAAATAGCCTTCACAGATAACAACACGAAATTCGATAACAACGGTGTTCAATGGATAATTAATCCTTACGATGAATGGTATGCTCTTGTTCGTGCCATTGAGTTGAAAGAAAAAGACCCTTCAATCGTTATTCATCTTTGTACTGTTGGTAGTGCAGATGCTGACCCGATAATAAGAAAAGCATTGGCATTAGGTGGCGATGAAGCAATTCGGGTAAATGCGGATAGCCATGACAGTTTTTTTATCGCTTCGCAAATTGCTGAAGTAGCTAAAATCGGGTATGACTTAATTTTTACCGGAAAAGAAACAATTGACTATAATGGTTCATCAATCGGTGGAATGGTTGCCGAGCTTTTGAATTTACCCTACGTTTCTCTGGCAACTAAGTTTGAACAGAGCGGAAACAAAGCAACCATTACAAGAGAAATTGAAGGTGGTGAAGAAATATGTGAAGTTGAATTTCCAGTTACGGTGAGTTGCCAAAAAGGAATGGCAGAACAAAGAATACCGAATATGCGTGGTATTATGGCTGCACGAACTAAACCATTAAAAGTAGTTGAGCCGATTGCAATAGAAGCATTGACTGCCATTACAAGTTTTGAATTACCTCCAGCAAAAGCTGGTGTAAAATTAGTTTCGCCAGATAATGTTGAAGAACTTATCAGACTACTTCATGAAGAAGCCAAAGTGATTTAAACCCCTATCCCCTACTTGTCCCGATTATTTCGGGAAAGGGGCATATAGGTCAATTATACTTTCTTAATTTGTTAAATAATAAAAGATAAAATAAGTTGCAGTAGAAAAATCTTCAATCAAAAATATTAAATCTAAAATCACAATATGTCTGTACTAATTTATATTGATAGCACCGATGGGCATGTAAAAAAATCTTCTTTAGAAGCATTGACTTATGGCAGTACGCTTGCATCGCAATTAGGTGTATCTGCCGAAGCTGTTATTCTTGGAAATAGTAATGACGATTTAGCGGCATTGGGTAAATATGGCGTTAAAAAGATCTATCATGCAAATAATGATTTATTGAATCATGTAGATGCCCAGGTTTTTACGAATGTAATATCAGAAGCAGTTGCCGCATGTGGTGCAACCGTAATTATTTTTTCAAATAATGTAAATGGAAAATCAATAGCACCCAGACTTTCTGCAAAGCTAAAAGCAGGTTTGGTATCTGGTGCAATAGCATTGCCAGATACAAGTAATGGTTTCATTGTGAAGAAAGCAGTTTTCTCCGGTAAAGCCTTTGCAAATATTTCGATTACAACTGCGGTAAAAATTATTGCCGTCGCTCCAAACTCGTATAAAACTATTGCAGGGGAAGGAACCGCAGAAGTAGTTTTATTAAACGCAACAGTTGATACACCAAAAATAAAAATAACAGCTGTAAATAAAGTAACAGGAGAGGTTCCATTAAGCGAAGCGGATTTAGTAGTAAGTGCTGGCAGGGGATTAAAAGGTCCGGAGAACTGGGGCATGATTGAAGAAATGGCAAAGTTACTGGGAGCTGCTACAGCCTGTAGCCGCCCGGTTGCAGATACAGATTGGCGGCCGCATCATGAACATGTAGGACAAACGGGGCTTGCTATTGCACCAAATTTATACATCGCAATTGGTATTTCAGGGGCCATTCAGCATCTAGCAGGTGTAAACAGAAGTAAAACGATTGTAGTTATTAATAAAGATCCCGAGGCGCCTTTCTTTAAAGCAGCTGATTATGGAATTATAGGTGATGCTTTTGATGTGGTGCCGAAAATGAATGAGGCAATTAAGAAGATGAAAGGACTTTAATAAAACAATAAGTAATTTTTTAATAAATTAAGTTTTTTAAAGCGGCTTTAATAAGCTGCTTTTTTTATTAAAATGACTATTTTCGTGGCTGGTTATGAAGAAAATAGAATTGGAAATAGTAGCCCTTTCGCACAGCATTACCCAAACGCATTCCTATGCCGTTGTGTTGGGAGAAGTAAATGGAGTTCGTCGCCTGCCAATTGTTATTGGCGGTTTCGAGGCACAGGCTATTGCTGTTGCCCTGGAAAAAATGCAACCAAGCCGGCCACTCACTCACGACCTGATGAAAAATTTTATGAATGCATTTGGACTTACCCTGCATGAAATAATAATTTGTGATTTACAGGAAGGGATTTTTTATTCCAAACTCGTTTGTTCTTCTGAAAACGATACGGTAGAAATTGATTCCCGTACATCCGATGCACTGGCATTGGCAGTTCGTTTTGGCTGTCCTGTTTACACTTATGAGAATATTTTAGAAAACGCCGGCATCATCATGGAGGATTCAGATAAAAGTAAAAAGAAAAAAGGGGCTTCAGAGGTGTCTATTGAAGAACCTGAGATAACCGGTCGGGAAGACCTGAAAACTATGACACTTGAAGAGCTCAATCATTTGTTGAACCAGGTATTAGAAGCCGAAGACTATATACGGGCTGTGTCAATACGGGATGAAATAAACAATCGTAGAAAAAATAAATAACTTTTTTATCCCGAACGGTCCGAACCTACTATTAATCTTTCGTTGTCGTTCGTAGGCAACTCTTAAAGGTCCGATAATTTTATTCAGCAACCTTCAACCATTCATTTAATCACTGCAAGCTTTTTTAATGTTAGTTTTTCCAAACGCTAAAATAAATCTCGGTCTTAACATTCTGAATAAAAGAGATGATGGGTACCACAATCTTGAAACTGTTTTTTATCCCATACTTATCGAAGACGTTTTAGAAATAATTGCCGCCGATACATTCGAATTCACTACAAGTGGAATTTCAATCGATGTAATAACAGAAGAAAATATCTGTATTCAAGCATATCAATTATTAAAAAAAGATTTTCCTCAATTGCCCGCTGTAAAAATGCATCTCCATAAAATCATTCCAATGGGTGCAGGGCTTGGTGGTGGCAGTGCAGATGGTGCCTTTACTTTAAAACTGCTAAATCAAAAATTTGAATTGGGTTTATCAACCGCACAATTGATCAACTATTCATTGCAACTTGGAAGTGATTGTCCTTTTTTTATTTTAAATAAGCCGTCTTTTGCATCAGGCCGTGGCGAAATATTGGAGGAAATAAATATCGATTTATCAAACTATAAAATAATTCTTATCAATCCCGGTATTCATATTCATACGGGATGGGCATTTACACAACTCACTCCTCCCCTGTTATCAAAAAAAAGAAAAGAAATCATTCAACAACCTATAGATTCCTGGAAAGCAGAATTGCTAAATGATTTTGAAACGCCTGTTTTCAAAAAATATCCGGAAATAAAATCAATAAAGGAAGAATTATATAATCAGGGAGCAATCTATGCATCTATGAGCGGAAGTGGTTCATCCGTATTTGGTATTTTCAACAAAGAAGAGATAACAAATTTTCCCTTACCCGAAAATTATTTTATAAAAGAATTATTTTGCTAAAGTCAGCAATGAATTCAAATCTAATCTGTCAGACACCATCATCAGTTTTCCATTTTCATCGAAAGGCCAATCTTCTTTTTCTTTATCCCAATATAATTCAACGCCATTGTGATCCGGGTCATTCAAATAAATAGCTTCCGATACACCATGATCAGACGCACCGGTCAAAGGATATTTTGCATCGATCAATCTTTTTACTGCAACAGCTAAATCTTTTCTTGTCGGATAAACTATAGCCGTATGATAAAGCCCGGCTGTATTCAAGGGTGCAGGCTCTGCATTTTTACTATGCCATGTATTTAACCCAATATGATGATGATAGCCACCTGCAGAAATAAAAACTGCACTATCTCCATAATATTGCTGCACTTCAAAACCCAAAAGGTCCCTGTAAAACTTTAAAGAACGTTCAAGGTCAGCTACTTTTAAATGAATATGACCAATTCGGGTGGCGGGTGGGATGGTATATGACATAGAAATTTATTTTAATTTTTATTTCTGTAAACAACAACGAACTATCAGAATCCTGATCTTAGGAAACAAAACGAAATATCAACCCATTTGAGTATTGTCTTTCCGAGCGGTACATTAGTAAATGTTTAAACTTAATGAATCTAAGCGAGGAATCTCAAAGAGTTCGATCAATAAAAGACTTTTATATTAAAAACGATGCAGAATCGATCACTTTGAGACTCCTCTCCGCCGTTGGCGGACTCCGGAATGATAAGACTCCGGAGAATTGAAGTTTGATTCCTGAATTCTTACATCCGATTCTCTCATTTGCCACATAAGGCTTCTTTGCTTATCTTGCATCAAATTTCGGAATATCGATACATATCTGAACATATCAATTCTTAAAGGAAATCTCGATTTACTCAATCATCGAAGATAAAAGCCCCACCAACCTCCCTAGAGCGGAGGCTTAGAAACTTTCCGTGTATTTCACTCAACACTTTTTACTTTATTTTTTTTTCATTTCAGAATTTAGATTTTATGCAACAAATAATAAACCTATCAGCCACATCTCAATATTATTTAGACCTTGAAGAAAAATACGGAGCTCATAACTATCATCCATTACCTGTGGTACTTGCAAAAGGCGAAGGTGTTTTTTTATATGATGTGGATGGCAAACGTTACTTTGATTTTCTAAGTGGATATTCAGCCGTTAATCAAGGTCATTGTCATCCTAAAATCGTAGATGCATTTATTGAGCAATCAAAAATTCTTACATTAACCAGCCGTGCATTTCACAACAACCTGTTAGGTGAATATGAAAAATACATAACAGAATATTTTGGTTATGATAAAGTATTGCCGATGAATACAGGTGTTGAAGCTGTAGAAACCGGAATTAAGCTTTGCCGTAAATGGGCTTATGAAGTAAAAGGGATTGAAGCGGGTCAGGCAAAAATTATTGTTTGCGAAGGAAATTTTCATGGCCGTACATCAACTGTTATTTCTTTTAGCAGCGATCCTTCGGCAACAAAAAACTTTGGACCTTATATGCCGGGCTTTATTTCTATTCCTTATAATGATACAAAAGCATTAGCCAATGCATTAACAGATAAAAATATTGCAGGCTTTTTAGTAGAACCGATACAAGGCGAGGCAGGTGTGTTTGTTCCTGACCCAGGTTATCTTTTAAAAGCAAAACAAGTATGCGAAGCAGCCAATGTTTTATTTATTGCCGATGAAATTCAAACGGGTCTGGCTCGTACAGGCAAAATGCTTGCATGTGAGCATGAAGATATTCGCCCCGATATTTTACTATTAGGTAAAGCACTAAGTGGTGGCATGATGCCGGTAAGTGCGGTATTATGCGATAATGAAATAATGATGACGATAAAACCCGGCGAGCATGGAAGTACCTATGGTGGTAATCCACTTGCCTGTAAAGTGGCAATGGTATCCTTGCAAATTTTAAAAGATGAAAACCTTGCAGCCAATGCAGATGCAATGGGCAAATTGCTAAGAGATGAACTAAAGAAAATAAATTCCCCGTATATTAATATTATCCGGGGTAAGGGATTGTTGAATGCAATTATAATCAATCATCCAAATAAAGAAGCAGCCTGGAATTTTTGTACTGAATTAAAAGAAAACGGATTGCTTGCAAAACCAACACATGGCGATAAAATAAGGTTTGCACCACCACTCATTATTACGAAAGAACAAATACTAGAATGTGTTGAAATAATAAAAAAGAGTTTGAAGGTGTTTAATTGAAAAAAAACAGGAACTAAACTCCCCCTCTCCTTTGGAAAGGGGCTGGGGTGAGGTTTGAAAATACTGGGTTGATTAAAATAAACCATTGTCCTCTCAGAGTCTTGTCTTACCGAGCGGTACTTTTAGTATATTATAAATTTAAAGAATATTAGCGAGGTATCTCATAGTTTTTATACTATGAGACACCTCAACTACTTTTTCCTAAACTAAAGTGAATATTAAAATACCGTTTCGGTATGACAGATCTCGATTGTTTGGTATTTCAAACTAGAGTGTTCCCGTTATTTATTTTCATCTCTTAATTCCACATCAGGAAAAAAAGAACAGACCAAAATAAGAATTGAAGAAAATAACATGACCCACAATCCCGGTTGATTTGATGGGCATATACCTCCGGAACATGCTGTAACGACAAAGTAATTCCGTATAGCCCAGGCAAGATTTACTGCAACTACAATAAGATTAATCCTTTTTGCCCCTACTTTTTTTATAAAACTTAAAATCAAAAAGAAAAATGCCAGGATGAAATGAAAATAACCGGGCTTACCATAATTGGTTCCGGTTGCATCAATTCCGCTAATAATAATATTTTTACTTTCAATAATCACCCAGGGAGTAAAACAGGAAACAACCAGTAAGATTGCAGATAATACTCCGATCCATTTCATTTTTGTCTTCATATAGTTTTGGGTTAAAGTTTAACAGACTTCTTTTTCTTTTGGCGAAAATAAAAAAAGAATGGTATTCCAATCACAGTTAGGATAATCCCAAAAACAGAATTAATGGTATTTGATTTTCCCATTGTATAATTATGAATATCATTATACATCGTAATGACTAAATAGAATGCATTAAAAACCAATACAAGTATTGGTATCCACGGATAGCCCCAAACCTTATACGGCCGATCCGCATCCGGCATTCTTTTTCGTAAAATTAAAACTCCGGCTACCAGCATCAGATTAAAAAGCCAGACAATAAAAATATACATATCTGCCAATACATAAAATGAACCACTGAGTACCAGTACAAGCATCCAGAGAAAATGTAAAAGAAATCCATTACCCGGTGTTTGATATTTTTTATGAATTACGCCGGTCCATTTAAAGAAGTCACCCTTTTCAGACATAGCATACGTCATACGGGGAGCCGTAAAAACATTTCCATTGGTAGTGCCTAAACAATTTAAACAGATTAATCCCGCAATAATTCCTCCACCAATTGTACCGAATACAACTTGCGTTGCATCCGATGCAACCAATGATGATTTTGCCATAATGCCAACGGGCAATACATACATCATAGCTGCGCTAATCAATAAATAAACTATCATACAGGTAAGCAAACCCATTATTAAACTTCGGGGAATATTTTTTCCCGGATTTTTTATTTCTCCTCCAATCGTAAGCATAATACTATACCCGTCAAATGCCTGAAGTGCTCCGTTGCATGCTGCCACCATTGCAGCCATCAATGCAAAACCAACAGGTCTTATTCCAGCATCTTCGGTTATAAAATTTTGAATACTGCCTTTACCAGAAAAAAACAATCCGAATACAAGAAATAAAATCGCTATTACTTTAGTATAAGTTAAAACCCTTTGCAATGCACCACCCAATTTTGTACTGAAATAGCCAACTAATGATAATAATGCAAGCATTAGAATTGTAAAAACTTTTACACCAAAATTTTCCAATGGAAAAATATCTCCCACCATAGGTATGTGAAGCGTTATTGAATGTTCAACGACCAGCGAAAATCTTGGCAGTGTAATAAAATATTCAAAATACTGACCAATGATAAATGCGATTGCTGCTGTGCCGGCTGTATTGATAACGGCAAAATTTGCCCAACCAAAAAGATAAGCCCAAAAATCGCCATAGATTTTCTTCATGTACACATATTGGCCACCGGTCTCAGGCATCATCGCTGCAATTTCTGCTGTTGACATAGCGCTGAACAGGGTAACTAAACCGGCAATAACCCAAGCAATTAATATCAGAACAGGAGAACCAAGCAATCCAGCCATTTCAGCTGGCCGCATAAATATTCCGGAACCGATCACTCCGCCAATTACCAATGATGCTGCAGTAGATAAACTGATAGTTCGTTTTAACCCGGTGGATGATGGCATAAGGAAGGAAGATAAGCGGAGTTTAGATATAAAACAAAAACTCAAACGGCTCTGATAGTTAATAAATACAATTTATTGTTGTAATAAATTTTTCTTTAACGGATCAAAAAATTTAATCAATATTAATCCAGCTAAAAATCCACCAATATGCGCTGCATAGGCTACACCTCCTCCCCCTGCATCTCCACCTAATAATCCTAAACCCATTACTACCTGTAATACGATCCATGCACCTAACGCCACCCAGGATGGCACATCAATTACTGCCCGGATTACAAACATCTTTACTTTTCGTTTTGGAAATAACATAAAATATGCACCAAGAACACCTGATATAGCACCCGATGCTCCGAGGCTTGGTACTACAGAATTTTGTGTGGACATGACTGTTGAAAACACATGACTTAATGAAGCAATAATTCCGGTCAATAAATAAAAAATTATAAAGCGGGTATGACCTAACCTGTTTTCAATATTATCACCAAAGATCCACAGGTAAAGCATATTGCCAAGAAGATGCATCCAACTTCCATGCATAAACATGGAGGTGAGCAACGTGAAATAAACAGGTATCGGTGTAACACCGAGACCAGGTATTAAAAATTTTATCCCGGTATTTGGATCAATATAGTTTTGAGAATCTGTAACAATATCATGCCCATTTATTATTTCAGCAGGCACCGTAGCATACGCATAGGTAAATGCTGATTCTCCACTCATTCCCTGGAATACGATCAACACTAAAATATTCAAAGCAATAAAAATATAATTGAAGTATGGCTGAAGGGTGCGATCTGAATTATCGTCTGCAATCGGTATAAACATCGTAGTAGTTTTGGATCATCTAAAATACTTAACTTGTTTTAAATAAATGAAAATGAAAAATATTATTCTTACTGCTTTTATCATTCCATTGTTCTTAACATCTGGCAAACCGGTTTCTATTTTTAATGGAAATGATTTAACCGGATGGGCTATTCATGGTACAGAAAAATGGTATGTAAAAAAAGGTTCCCTGATTTGTGAAAGCGGCCCGGATAAACAATATGGTTACTTGTCCACGGTTAAAATGTATAAAAATTTTATACTTACGTTAGAATTCAAACAGGAATCAAATGGGAACAGTGGTGTATTCTTCCGTTCTTCTATTGATGGTGTAAAAATTAGTGGGTGGCAATGTGAGGTGGCTCCATTAAATAGTCATACAGGCGGCATTTACGAATCGTATGGGCGAGGCTGGTTAAGGCAACCCAACCCACTCCATGAAAGATATTTGAAGACAGGAAAATGGAATAAATTAAAATTGGAAGTTAAGGGTGATGAAGTAACCACCTGGCTAAATGGACATATGATGGTAAATATGAAAGATGAAAAGATTGGCTCCGGCACTGGTTTTATTGCTTTACAAATACATGATGGCGGCGGAATAAAAGTGAGATGGAGAAAGATCATGATTGAAGAGCTCGATTAAATTAAAGCATTCATTTTATTAGTTTCAATAATTAAGTTCAAGTCTTACTAGTTTTAAAATGAATCTGAGAAAAATTTCAGCTTGATTTATGTTTTTTTTCTTCGGGTTCTTTGCAGTTTTTGTCTAAGATTTTTAACCACAAAGAACGCAAAGTTAAACGCAAAGATTGCAAAGTAAAACTTATGTAACATTTCCCTAATTGTATCTAAACAACATTTTATGCGCAAATATTTTTTATCCCCTTCTCTTACCTGCAATTTTTAAGGCAACTATCCTTTGATCCCAGCCGTTTTATCCAAACTTAGTTTTAACTTTAAGAAATCAAATTGGGCTGGTGCGTTATATTAAAAATCAAAATATTAAACTCATTCGATTTCTTTCATTTCAGATTGCTTTCTGTTTTTTAATTCCCGTTTTATTTTTTCAAAAAACAAATGCCCAATCATGCCCTCCGAATATTGATTTTGAAAATGGATCTTTTTCCGGATGGACATGCTATACAGGAAATGTAGCTGCATTGAATAATCAAAATGTAATAAGTCTTTTTCCATCTGGTGGACCAGTACCTGATCAACATACCATGTATGCATCTGCCAGCTCGCAGGGTGTTACCGATTACTATGGTGGTTTTCCGGTAACATGTCCCAATGGAAGTGGCTACTCCGTAAAATTAGGTAATAATAGTGGCGGCGCAGGTGCCGAAGGAATTTCGTATGAATTTACAATACCTGCAAACCGAAATTCTTATTCATTGATTTATTATTATGCGGTAGTTTTTCAAGATCCCAATCATCTCCAATTTCAACAACCAAGACTGGAACTTGAAATAACAAATGCAACCGATAATTCAATCATAGACTGCTCCTCTTTTACTTTTATTCCAAACGGTTCTGCATTGCCCGGATTTTTT
>JANPEU010000460.1:0-1534 GCA_031423175.1 Bacteroidota bacterium | reverse complement strand
TTTTCAAAGTGGTATTTGTGGTATTGAGTTCCTGGTTTGCAGCGGTTAATTCAGTGACCTGTGTCTGCAATGTTGTAATCTGATCATTCAATTCAGCAATCATAGTTTTAGCTTTCGTAAGCTCTGATCTCGTGGCATTTCTATCGTTTAAAATTCTTTTGATTTCAGCTTTCTTAGCATCAATTTCTTTTTTTAATTGATTTTGCAATGCTGATTTATCGTTGGAAAGTGTATTGTTTACACCGGTAATAGAATCCAGCCTGATTTCAGCATCATCGTATAAGGCTTTTAATGAATCCCGCTGAGTCATATATCCAATGCCCTGTGTATTGGATTGCAGTATTTCTTCTTTGTGTTTACTTTGGTTTACCAGAAAATAAGCCCATGAACCTATCAGTAACACTGCCAAAGCACCAATAAAAATATTTTTATTGTTATTGCTTTTTACCGGAGGCGGTGTGTTTTCTGGTGTGGCCGAAGGATAATTAGTGTTTGTCATACGATTTATTGTTTTATTTTAAGATTTTTTGTGTGTTAATTTGCCCGCAACCCATTTTCTAAAACCGTGCCAAAAGGAGGAAAAAAAATTGACGATGCAAAATAAGGTAAGAGTTATTGTATTTCCAAAGGCAGTTATACCCGTTTGTTTTGCCCTTTTTCCTCATTAATGGGCAGTAGAATAACGGTGGTCTAAAGAATTACAATCCTGAAATTATTTGAAAGATGATTCGGTATAACTTAGCGGCTTATGGAAGTAGATAAAATAATTAGTGAATGGAAAAAGAAAAACTTTAAGCCTGTATATTGGTTTGAAGGTGAGGAAGATTTTTATATTGACAAGCTTGTAAACTATGCCGAGCATAACATTTTATCTGAAAGTGAAGCAAGTTTTAATCTTTCTGTTTTTTATGGTAAGGATGCTAACTGGGCAGATATTATTAATGCATGCCGGCGATACCCAATGTTTGCAGAACGGCAGGTAGTTATTTTAAAAGAAGGTCAGCAAATGCGGGAGGTGGAAAAATTAGAAGCTTATATCGAACAACCTTTATTATCCACCTTACTTGTAGTATCGTACAAAGAGAAAAAAGTAGATGGACGCACCAAGTTTGCAAAACTCCTGGCGAAAAATGGGGTAGTAGTAACTACAAAAAAAATGTACGATGATAAACTGCCGGAATGGACAAGTGAGTTACTACAGTCAAAAGGGTTTACAAGTTCTCATAAGGCTGTCATGCTGTTAGTAGATCATATCGGTAACGATTTATCAAGAATAAATAATGAGATAGAAAAGCTTACGATCAATCTTGGGACTAGAAAAAATATTACTGAAGAGGATATTGAAAAATATATTGGAGTAAGTAAAGAGTTTAATGTGTTTGAATTACAGGCTGCATTGGCTGCGAAAGATCTATCGAAGGCAATGCGCATCATCCAATACTTTGAAGCGAATCCGAAAGCAGCACCTATACAATTAGTGCTTCCATCCTTGTATTCTTATTTCAGTAAACTGTTTACTATTTTCGGATTGAAC
>JANPEU010000459.1:0-55801 GCA_031423175.1 Bacteroidota bacterium | reverse complement strand
CCCATGAAGTTCTTCCACCTTTTTTGCAGGAGCTTTGGCACCTATGCGATCAAAACCAGCTTATGCTTTGTCACCAATCATGGAAAACATTTTTTTAATAAGATCCATAAAAACCTGTTCGGTCTTGAATTTATAATCGGCAATGCCCGATATTTCTGTATGGGTAACAGCGCCGCCGAGAGTTTCATTATCTATGTCTTCGCCAATGGCAGCTTTTACCAAATACGATCCAGCTAAAAAAATAGAACCATTGCCTTCCACCATCAGTGTTTCATCGCTCATGATAGGTAAGTATGCGCCACCGGCAACACATGGGCCCATCACCGCAGCTATTTGCGTAATGCCCATTGCACTCATGCGGGCATTGTTGCGGAAGATGCGGCCGAAATGTTCTTTATCCGGAAAAATTTCATCCTGCATGGGAAGAAAAACACCGGCGCTGTCCACAAGATAAATAACCGGCAAATGATTTTCCATAGCAATCTCCTGCAGCCGCAGATTTTTTTTACCCGTGATGGGGAACCATGCACCGGCTTTCACGGTTTGATCGTTGGCAAGAATAACACATTGCCTGCCGCTTACATAACCAATACCTGCTACGGTACCACCAGCGGGGCAACCGCCCTGTTCATCATATAATTCATAACCGGCGAATGCGCCAATTTCAATAAAAGATTTATCAGCATCAATTAAATATTCTATTCTTTCTCTTGGAGTGAGTTTATTTTTCTCCCGCTGCTTATCCATTGCTTTTTTACCACCACCTTCAGCAATTTTATCAAAGCGTTGCCGCATGCGGCTAAGCAACAGTTTCATTGCATCTTCATTGCGGTTAAAATCCTGGTTCATGTTCATGATACTTTATGCAGCAAATATAGGGCTTGCCCGGTGAAGCATTAGGGAAGGAAGAATTAGGATTTTGTACCGGGCTGAGTTACTACTATTGAAATTCCGTTGCGACGCTCCGTTCATCGTTCTGTAATCCTATTCAGCATTTATCGAACACTCCGTCATGTTCCGTAGGAACATCTGATGGGTAAAACAATAAAACCGAAATGTGCTTAACGTTCCATCGGAACGTTTGGTGCAATGTTGTTATGAGCACCATGCGTTCCTACGGAACGCTGATACTACTCTCTGATTTGTTTTCTACCTACCATGTGTTCCGATGAAACACGGGAAATGGTTTTGGCCATTAGTATTGATAGTTGTATGGAATACGCAAAGGCACATTGTTTTTATTGTTACTAATAGAGGCATAATATTAGAAATTATGTAATTTACATAAAACTGTTTTATGTTCAACTTGATTTCAAAATGGTGTAACAAGCATCAAGGATTATTATCATTGATTGCAGTAATTGTGGCAATATATCTTAATTGGGCAGATTCAGTAAATAGTTGGATATCGAGCCTTTTTAATGTTAGTCTAAAAGGGGTTACGGAATTTCTTAATCAAAATGTTACAATAGGCACACTTTTTTTACTACTATTATTATATCTTATAATAAAATTCATTTGGAAATATCTAAAGGCTTCAGAAATTGTAGTGATAAAAGCCACCTATTATACTCCTACAATTATTAAGGATATAACCAAGGAAATAAAAAAAATTGTTGAAGAAAAAAAGCAATTTAGTTTTCAAATTGATAACGTTGCTGCAGGAGGAGATCCTCAATATGGAGTTCCAAAAAAATTTGACATTGATTATAAGGTTGGGAAAACAAATATTTCGAAAACTTACTCAGAGAATGAATGGATTGATTTAGTTTAGGTATTCGCTAATTTGAATTAATACAACTGTATTTATAGGTCTATTCAAGCTTTTATCTCAGACTTATATAGTGGTAAGCCGATATGTCTTTTGCCACTATGGTAATTTAATTTCTGCTTTAAATCTTGTGAAATAAAGTTATCACCATGAAGCAAAGATCGTTTGATGTCAAAACTTTTGGTACAAATAAAATCTTCAATTAAGGGTAATATTACATCATGCTTTTCTTTTGATAACACAAAAACATGACTTGCTCTTGAATCATTCACATTTTCCCAGATGATAATTATTTTGCCCGACTTTGAAATAAATCTAAAGATGAAACTTTCCTCAGTGTTTTTATTTGAATACTCTAAAACTGGAATTATTGGGAATTCCTTTGATTGTAAAGATGCTAAATACTTCAAATAACTACTTCTTGCAAATAAGTTTTCAAATAATAATATAATTTCATCGTTGGATAAATTGTTGAATATTTTTGTTCGACCACTATTTTTAAAATCAGAATATTTAAATAAGTAATACTCTTTTGCAAATTCAATTGTTTCAATTATTTTATTCCAGTCAGGTGATTTAGCAGAATCAAATTCTCCTTTAAAGAAGCTTAGCTTATAAATCTTTTTTGAATAAAGACGTAAGAAGTATTCTGATTTGATTGTATTCAGGCTTTTGATAATTCCTTTATGATATATTGGCTTAACAATAGCTTTAATGCCTTGTGGATTAATTTTAATACTATTATCGTCAAATGAAATGTAGTCCCAAATGACATTATATGTATGTGTATTCTCTTCGAATATTTTGCTTTTAAATTCTTCGAATTCTTCTTTTTTCTTAATTTTTATTTTTTCACGAAGCTCTTCTTTTAATTTATGTTCTTTATTAATTTCTCTCATTATTTCATCAAAAGGGTCAGGAGGTAATGAGTATTCATTTAAATTTGGTTTAATTAATTTATATTTTTCAATTTTCTTTTCTGACTGCAATTTCGCCATCTCTTCAATATCCTTCATCATTTGAATCCTTTTTTGGTCTTCAACGATTTTTTGTTCAATGTTTAAATCTGGGAGATTGACTTTATGTTTAAACATTACATGCTCTCTATATGTCCACGCATTTATATGTTGAAAACAAAAATCACAAATAACGATTTTCTTATTCGCCATAAGCAAATCTAACAAAAACGTTCAAAATTTACTGTGGCTCAGGTGGCTTTTTTGTCCCCGATATACGTAGTGTTCCTGTTCTTCGAGTCAATAAAGAAAAATAAAACTATATGGTTGTTATGCTTAGTCTCCCGCAATACTGCGGGACAGGTGCGACTAAGCATCAGCTCCAAAGGAGCTGTCAAACTACAAATAGTATGCAGCCGTTTTAAATTAGAATTGTTTTCCGGCCCCGCATGAGGCGGGACCGATGCTTCGTTGCAAACGAAGCATAACGATGAACAGTATGATTATCAAATTGAATCAAATAAAGAAACTATTATACATACATAAGATTTTTTTACCTTTCAGTTTAAATAACACTCATTATGCGGACATTCCTGGTAAACTTTATATCCACTTCGGCTAGTCAATCTTACAATGCTGATTTTGTTGTATTCAAGCAAAAAACTTTCCCTACTACACATGAGATCTATCAACAAATTAAATCAACAGCAGTTGAGAAAGGGCTACAGATACAGGGACCTATTTTGTGGACAGGAATTATAGAATTAAACGAAAATGATGAACGTGAATTTAATACCAAAGAAGAATAATTTCTCCTGCTCTTCCTGCATCGTTATCACGATGCCACATGCAACCGAACAAAATAAAATAAGTGCAGTCCGTCAATGTCTATTTTCATTATCTTCAGAAAAATTTTAATAACAAGCCATGCTGAAAATTTACCGCAACACTGCCATCTTCATCATTCTTATTATGATTGGAGTACAATGGGGATTTTATCGGACTTACACCAGTCAGTTCCCGAATTTTGTAGACAAAACAACTACCATTCACATTCACGGAATATTGTTGATGATGTGGTTGGTGTTGCTGATAGTGCAACCCCTGCTGATCAGCACGGGCAGGAGGCAACTTCACAGAACCATTGGTAAAGTATCGTATGTGCTGGGGCCACTTATTATCATTTATCTGTTTCTGATAGGCAAGGGAGGCTATTGGCGGGGAATAGGACAAATTCCTGAGCAGGTTAATTTGGGCATCATGGTGCTTGATATCAGGGGTCTTTTTTCTTTCGCCATCTTATGGGCACTGGCAATGATCTACAGAAAAGATTCTGCTTCACATATGCGGTATATGATTGCCACCGGCATAGTGGCTATAGGGCCGGGTGTGGGCCGTGGGCTCATAAGCCTTGGTGTAGAGTTTCCAACTGCTTTGACAATAACGGATCTGATGGATCTGGCAATTGTTGGATTCTTGCTGGGTTATGATATTTACAGAAAGAAGAACTACAAACCATTCCTTGTAGTGTTTGTAATCTTTTTGGTTGGAACTTTATTATGGCAGATAAGAGATAGTGCCGCATGGCAATCTTTTGCAAGGAGCTACGCAGCGTTGTTCTATTGATCAAATACTTTTACATAGTGAACCATTTATTGCATAACCCCGTTTATCATGCTTTGATCTCTGGCGACCGGCACCTCAGTTTCGGTGATGGGAATGTAAAATATTTTGATGAACAGGTTTCTCCTTTTGCCGGCTTTGAGAATGGTTATGAAAAAGGATTTTCAGATCTATATGATATTCTTCCTTTGGGTCGCAAAATTTTGTATGCTGCTCCTTTTCCAATTATACAACCAGCAGGCTGGCAATTACAACAGGAAATAAAAGGATTGCAATTTGTATATGAATCGGGTAGTGAAATCAAAACAGAGTTCTCCAACATTATACCATTAGATGAAACTCATATAGAACAAATGGTGCAACTGGCTAAGCTTACCAAACCCGGCCCATTTGGAAAAGGAACAATCAAATTTGGATCATACTACGGAATTTTTGATAATGAAAAATTGGTGGCCATGACAGGTCAACGATTGCATGTACAAAATTTTACAGAAATAAGCGCTGTATGTACCCACCCGGATTATACCGGAAAAGGTTATGCGAATAGTTTACTGCAACACCAGCTACATCTCATACTTCAACAAAATCAACAACCTTTTTTACATGTGCGGGAAGACAACGGGAGGGCTATTGAACTCTATAAGCGGCTTGGGTTTAAAATTTCTGGGTCAATGAATTTTTACTTTATGAGGAGGGAATAAATATATCTCAGTCTGCATTCGTTTCTGGCATTATAAGAGGCTTCTACCTGGTATGGCATTATAAAATCTGAAACCAATCTTCAATAGAATAAGTAAAAAAACTATTTCACAGTTGAAAAATTAACACATCATCTGCCTTCTCTGATTTGTTAACAATATTTTACCTGCACATTACTTTTAAATAACCGGATAGTTTCAGATTTTGTAAGTGCAAATTATTGTTCAAAAAAACTACCCTTATGCAAACATCTCTACTTAAAAATTTATTTTTTGTTGTTTTACTTAGTTCCTGCTCTTCCTCACGAAATAGTGAGCAAACGATAAGCAACAAGGATATTGAAACTACCATTTCAGCAGAACCCGTAATTGCTCCAGATAAAAAACCCCAATCATTAATGGATCTGCCACAAACACAGGATGGAGGTTTTGTGTTGGCACCCGGTTTTTATGAAGCTGAGTTTAAAACGTATTGTTTGCAACCGGGAACTCCCGATCCTTCGCAGGGCGATGCTTATTTGCAGGGAGCTGTAACTGGTTACCGGAAAGATATTATAGAATCTGTTTTACTGAACTCAAGAGAACATTCGCAATTGGATCAAAAAAATATTCAATTGTTATTATGGTCTGTGGTTAGTGGTTCCAGTTTCAATAAACTTTCTCATGCAGTTCAGTCAGATGCTATGCAGTTATTAACTCCTAAACAGGTATTTGAATTGAAAGGAGGAGTAATGGGTGTTATAAAAACAGTCTCCTATTCAACAGGGATTTTAAATGCCAACAATAATATGAAGCGTCTTTTTGAAGGAGGAATTAATTCTTATGAAAGTTTTGAACGTTTAGCTGTGTTGAAAGAGCAATCAAAAATTACCAGGAAGAATGTGAAATACGATCAGTGGTATAAACAGAATGAAAATTATTATGTACGTTATTTTCCGGTGAGTTATAAAAAAGTACGGGTACAGGTTTATGTACCAGATAGTTTGATGGATGCTGAAAATAAACTGAATGGTGATTATGTAGTATTTGATCCTACAGGGCGGCAGGCAATTCCTGCTTTTACCAATGCACAGCGTTTGGGTATTGGTGCACCGATGGTGGATATCGTAAGAGTTATTATACAAGTAAACAAAACACCGAACCCTTCAAAGAAAATACAGGAGAAAAAGAATCCAAAGATGGCTTCTTGAAATAAATAATATTTACTGCAGCAGTTCTATTTTTTCTCTTCCCTTTCAACTGTAATGCTACATTCGGTAACTAATGCTGCAACAGCACCTACTGCAGCCAGTATTGGAGCCAGCACTGCACCCACTACTCCGAATGTAAGTGGGAATGACATGATTTCTTTATCTGCTTTATCGTGGATGGTAATCTTTCTTACATTCCCTTCTTCAACCAGTTCTTTAATTTTCTTTAGTAACTGTTCACCTTGTACGATAATCGTTTCTTTAAATGTATTTGACATAACCGTTTTCTTTTAATTGTTTTTATATAACACGAAAGTTAATTCAGTTCAGTTTCTTTTAGTTAATGAAAAAATAATTTAAATCATTTCCGTCATCTTAGCCAGCTGTACCAAAGCGGTTGTATCCCTTGCTCCAAGTCTTTCTATCATATTGCTGCGGTGATTGCCAACTGTATTCGGACTGATAAAAAGTTGTTTGGCTATTTCTTTGGTATCAATATCGGCGGCAATGAGTTTCAAAATTTCTTTTTCTCTTGTACTCAACAGATCATTTTTCGAAAATAGTTTATCGTTTGAATGAAAGGTTTGTACAAATTGTTTTTGTTGTCCGTAAGCAAATCGTATCCAGTAATAGGGAAAATCTTTTTTAATCAGATGATGGATATTTTGCACATAATTAAGGGTGTATTTAAAGTTGCGCTGCTCATCTACCTGTATGGGCATGCCCTGCGAAAAAATGCAAATAGGTTTTTCATCCAACCGGGTAAATCGCATGCAGCTATGGTGAATTTTCATGTTTACCCGTTCTACAAATGGAATCTGCAACAACACTTTAGTAAACCACTCTACCGATTCGTAAGGAAACTTTGCATATTCTTTATTGAGTAAACCAAGGATAGTAATCATTCGTTCCTGCATTGTTCCCTCTGGTAATGGCCCCCAAAACTCCACGTGGCCTACTTCCAGTTCAGGTGCAAATGTGGTATGGTTAAAAATGGTAAGGTGAGCATCTGTACCTTTTATTCCCTGCAGAAGGAATTCCAGTTCTTTTAAGTAAGCATCTCTGCCAGCCAGACTGTCTTCATTAAAAATATATTGTGATAACTCTGAAACTGTATTGTAGATGGCCTCGCTTTTTTTTAAGCCAAGAAGAATATCATTGTCTAAAATATTTACCATCGATTACAAGTTTATACTTGAGGGTTAAATGAATTAAGTTTGATTGTAAGGTAATACTTATAAGCAGTGGTTGTCTGAAAATGAAATAATTGTTAACGATTCGGGATTATTTACCCTTTATAGTAAACGGATTAAGATTGCTTGTTCATCATTTAGCGGAATTAGTTCTTTATTTATTGAACAAAATGAGAAAACAAACTGTTTCGGATAATTTTCGCTTTATCGAAAGAGTATTCCAGAACCTGAATATTTTTGAAACAATCAGTTCTCAAATTAATTCTGACATTTTGGCCAGCTGCAACAGGGCTGTGGTATCCCTTGCTCCCATTCTTTCAATCATATTGCTGCGGTGATGGCCAACTGTAGTAGGACTTATAAAGAGTTTCTCCGCTATTTCTTTGGTATCAAAGTCTGCAGCAATCAATTTTAATATTTCTTTTTCTCTTAGCGATAATAAATCTTTTGAAGAATATTTTTTATCTGCCGAATGCAGGGTATGCACAAATTCCTTGTTAGCTCCGTAAGCAATCCTTATCCAGTAATAGGGAAATTCCTTTTTAAAAAGATGATGAACATTTTGAACATAATTGAAGGTGAAGGTGAAATTTCTTTTTGCATCATAATGGATGGGCATGCCTTTGGAAAAAAGGCAAATAGGAGAATCGTCTAAACGAACATAGCGTATGCCACAATGAAAAATAGAAATATTTACCCGGTTCTCAAATGGGATAGCCGCTAAGGTCGCCTGGAACCACTCTACAGAGTCAGTAAAAAAAGAAGCATAATTTTTATCCAGCAGTGACATAATTTGTACCATCCGTTCTTCTTTAGGAACTTCCGGTAGATCGCCCCAAAATTCTTTTTCGCCAACTTCCAAAACTGGTGAATAATTGTTGTGATTGAAAATTCCGATCACTGCATCAGTTCCTCTAACACCCCTAAGCAGAAATGTAGCCTCTCTCATGAAGTTCTCCTTTTCGGAAATTTCATCCTGTACAAAATAATTTTTGCCAAGGGCAAGCATTTTGTTATAGAGAATTTCGGCATCCTGTAATCGCCTATAACTTGTTTTCATATTGTTGAAAAAACTTGATTTTCCAATTCAAAATTTGATAATCGACATTGTTTTTGCAACCTATCCCAATTCATTTCCTGTTAAAAATATAAAAAAAAATAGCGATAGTCACTATTGGAGGGGTATTGTGGTAAACATAGTTTTGAAAAATAAAATTAGGTGAAACGAGCACTACTCATATTCAATAAACATAAAGATAATGCATAACAATAAACTCCCAGAACAAATGAAAGCGTCATTTTTGAATTGCAATAGCAGGAAAGATTTTGAATTCCTGTATGATATGTTTTCTGCAAATATTTTCGAGGCAGTTTATCCCATTGTGGAGTCAGAAGAAATAGCCGAGAAAATACTCACCGACACCTTTATAACAATACGGAAACAACCATTTACATACGATCAAAACTATGTGGGCATATTTACCTTTTTGCTGCGGATAGCTCTCCAGCTTTCTTATTTCGAGATAAAGGATAGTAATCCAAAAAAACTGGTATACCAAAAGCTGGGAAAGAATATCGGGCTGTTAGATACTGGTAAATATGATTGAATAGTATGATAACAGGGCCTTTTAAGAAGCAGGATTTTTTTTGAAACAACTAATTAAACTATTTCATAAACAGACAAAACTATTTTGCATGATGATTTCAACACAATCACCAACCAACTTTTCTTATCTCACTTTGCCTGCCAGCAATGTGTATAAAATAATTGTAAAGGAAGAACCTGCAGAAAATTTATTGGATTTGTTGCAGCAAAAAAAAGAAAGAGGGTTCTCCCTGCTATATAATAATTATGCAGACGCCCTGTTTAGTGTTATACTTCAGATTATAAAAAACAAAGAAATAACGGAAGACCTTTTACAGGAAACCTTTGTAAAAGTCTGGAAAAAAATAAATACCTATGATGAAACAAAAGGTACGTTATATACATGGATGCTAAATATTGCAAGGAACACGGGTATTGATTTTATCCGATCACATAAGAACCGTTTTTATAAGCATCTCGTACATGATGATATATGGCAGAACGAGTTTTTACAACCCGGTACAGTTATTGGAAATGCAGAACGTTTGGATTATATTGCTGTAAAAAATAAGGCCGCAACACTCGATGTTAAATATGCGGTAGTAATAGATTTGATTTATTTTGAAGGATGTACTTATGAGCAGGCGGCAAAATTATTGAAATTGCCAATCGGCACTGTAAAAACAAGGGCAAGGATGGCGTTGACTTTATTAAAAAAAGCATATAAATGAATGTTGAGGAAATTATTAACAGCGGCATCCTGATGGATTATTGCCTTGGATTGGTAACAGATGAGGAACGCAATAAAGTGGAACAATTATGTAGGGATTACCCGGAAATTGCCACAGAACAGAAACTATTGCAAAATGGCCTTGAACGTTATGCTGTAAAAAAAACTATATGGAAAAACGAAGAACTCAAGAAAAAAATTTGGGATGCAATTGATAAAATAAATAAAGATGAAATGAATACCTGATTCTTCAACTGTTTCGGGATGTATTCTTTCATTTATTCTTCAGCCGGGTTTATTGCTATCCGCGAAATGGAGAATCCAAAAAAAACCTGAATGCTATTTAAAAATAAAAACAATTCCCTGTCTTATCTTTTAATTCTTCTTTCATAAAGTATAGGTTTTCCCTCTTTTTTATTAATCCACTTATTAAGCTTGTAAGTTAAAAATGCTGACCCAATACCAATTAATGCACCAGCTAATACATCACTGGGATAATGAACACCCAAATCCATTCGTGAATATCCTATAGCACTTGCCCACAAAAAAGAAGGTGCTATAACATACCATTTTGGAAAAACAATACTCAATGAGGTTGCCGTAGCAAAGGCTTCAGAAGTATGACCAGAAGGAAATGAATAACTTCCACCTAACGTTAATTTTTCTATATCAGGATAAGTTTTAAATGGGCGGTCTCGTTTTACAATATATTTAAAAGCTATTGTAATAAAGGCAGAAACTAAAAATGTTTCTCCAATAAAAATTCCTTTTTCTTTTAAATCTTTATCGCTTTTAATTAAACCAACTGAATACACAATAATGGGTGTTGCAAAACTTACCGGACTTACACTATTGGTAATTGTTTTAAAAGTCCGGTCTAGTGATTTGTTTCTATGTAAATTTATTTCCCTCAAAATTTTAATATCAAGATTTTGAGCATTTAGAAAACTTGTTATAAATAGAAATATTATTAAACAGTTCGCTCTTGTAGAAATTGTAATTTTCATGTTTTCAAAATTGTCAAATATTGAGACGCTTCAAATCATTGAAGGGAATGATTTTTTCAAAAAAATGTTTAAGCCTGGTTTGCAAATTCCTGATGTCAGTAGTTTGCCAAAAGATAAAAAATGCAGAATCATAACAGAATGATAGCGACTAATATTTTTTAATCAGCTACAGATATAAAGCCGGATTTTTTAAACGAATCAATACTCCGGGCAGTTAACGAGTCGAGCTCCAGAAAAATATTTTCATCAACCTTCTTAAAATTAAAACAGGTTTTGCCCTGCATACGTGCCTTCAATTCTTTTGATAGCTCATCCAATAATTTTGTATTTCCATATACGCCCATCAGGTGATAGCTGACATACCCTTTTCCAATTTCAACACATGCTACCGGCATGGCAGGCTTTCTCATTTTACCTCCCCATATTTTTAAAGTGGCTGGTCCTATTTGTGCATACAAACCGTATTTAGTATTCGTATCTGGTTTTACAGTAAATGTCCCGGAATATTTCTGCAATATTTCTTTCAGGTGTGCAAATATGATTTCAAATTCGGTGTCCATTTTTTTAAAAATAAATTTTTGAATTTCTTTCAAAACTTTATGCTATGCTCCTGTTGACTGGTATTAAGGTACTAAGCTCAACATCCTTTTCTTTACCTCTTAATTTTATAGAGCCCAAAAATTGAGTGGTATATTTTCCGGTAAGTTCTAATTCTTTTAATAAATCATCTGAAGCAATGATTTCAACATTGAACTCTTTACACTTGCTTTGTATGCGGCTGGTCGTATTCATTACATCGCCGGAGAAAGTTATATCCCGTTTAATAATTCCAACTTCACCAGCTATTACACTGCCACAATGAATACCTGCTTTAAAACCCGGCACCAGGCCATATTTTTCCATGTATTTATTGCTGAGTTTTTGAATTTCTATTTTCATATCAAAGAAACATCCGATACACTGGTTATGCTGTATGCCATCTTTATACTTCCAGTTAACAATTACTTCATCACCAACGTACTGGTAAATTTCTCCTTTGTTATCAATAATAGGGTTTGTGATGTCAGAAAAAAAATCTTTCAATAAGCTATGATATTTTTCATTTCCCAGTTTTTCGGCTAGAGTGGTGGATGAATTAATATCAACAAACATAAAGATGCGCTGTTCTGCTTTTGGTGTTTGATATTTTCCACGTATCAGGTTCCACATATTGCCTTCGCCAAACTTGGTATTAAACTGAAGCAGAATTTGTGTTAAAGCGACTACCGAAGACCAGACAAGTATATTTTTATAATTAATTCCATTTGTCAGAAATGCTTTGAAAGCCCGTTTTGTTTCGATATCAGCAAAAGATTTTCCAGTTTGTATTGGAGCGGAAATAAATCCCAGTATTAAAGTAATAATAGCCACAATAACAAAAAAGGAGATGAGTACTGCAAGTAAAGTAAAACCATATGGCTTGTCTCTGTATTTTTCGTTTACATAGAATACAAGGAAACCCCCACCCATTAAAGCTCCGAGAACAGCAGCAACCAAACTTAATAGCAGATGATTGCCGAAAGTAAAATCAGATGAAAAACCAACGGATAAACTTGAACTTATAACAATATAATCATAGCATGCAATTAAAAACCCTATACAGCTCCAGGTTATAATTATAATACCTAGTTTATTGAATTTTAATCGTTGGCGCTGCGTCATTCAGGTATAGTTTAGTTTTCCAAACTTACTAAGTATAGTTGACGATAAGATAAGTTGTATTTAAGAATTATTAAGTTCCAGTTTCTCCTTCAGTTAAATTAATTATCCAAAATTCAACAAGCAACTTTATTAGCTTTGTGCAAATTATTTAAAATTAATATTTCATCTATTGAAAAATTCATTGATTCATTTTCAGCCCTATCTTAAAAATGGCCAGGTAACAGCAGAGCCGTTGCAACAATCGCATTTTGAAAGTTTATATAAAGCTGCATCCGATCCACTTGTCTGGGAGCAACACCCAAATAAAAACAGGTGGCAACTAAAGGCATTTGAAAATTATTTTACAGGAGCAATTGAATCGGGCGGTGCTTTTTTAGTCAGAGATGCACAAACTAATGAAGTTATCGGCAGCTCCCGCTACAGTGATTATATTGCCGAAACCAATACGGTTTCCATTGGGTACACTTTTTTTATACGCAGCCATTGGGGCAAAGGATGTAATCATGCATTAAAGCAATTAATGCTGGATCATATCTTTCAATTTGTCGATACAGTCCGGTTTTATATTGGTGCAACCAATAAACGTTCACAAATTTCTATTGAGCGATTTGGTGCAACCAAAATCGGGGAGGAGGAAATTGCTTATTATGGCGAACCCGAAAAACTGAATTTTGTATATGCTATAACAAAAGAGCAATGGAGGCAGCTTCAACAAAACTATTCTGTTTAATCATGGCTTCTAAATAATCTACATTAAAAGAAGCGAGATTATATACCCATATCATGCAGGAAGAATTTACCTTTAGCCCCACCATGAATTTATATACAAACAGATCGGATATTACGATTACATGTCCCAAGCGGCTTGCCACTTACCTGGAGCAGGAAGTAAAGGAACTTGGATTTACAATTCAAGAAACATTTGTAACGGGTGTACGGCTCTCTGGTACGATTAACGATTGTATAAAATTAAACTTGAATCTTCGTTGTGCCAGCCAGGTTCTTTTTAGCCTGAAAAAATTTGAAGCAGAAAATGCTGATGCTATTTATAATAATCTTTTAGCGTATCCCTGGGAAAATATTATACCCGATCCCGGTTATTTTTCCATCACCAGCAATGTAAATAATCCTACAATCAATAACAGCATGTTTGCAAACCTGCGGGTAAAAGATGCAATCGTTGACAGGATACGTGAAAAAAGAGGCACACGTCCCTCAACAGGTTCGGCGCTTACCGGTGCAGTTATCAATTTATTCTGGAAGAATGAAAATGCTGAAATATTTATTGATACATCCGGCGATTCACTGGGCAGGCATGGTTACCGGAAAATACCCGGCCAGGCACCTATGTTAGAAGCGTTGGCTTTGGCAACAATCCTCGCTACGCAATGGGATCGGAAGGCGCCATTTGTAAATCCAATGTGCGGTTCGGGTACAGTGGCAATAGAAGCAGCAATGATTGCGACCAACAGGCGACCCGGATTATTCAGAACCAATTATGCTTTCATGCACTTGCAGGGTTATGATGAATCGGTTTATTTACTTGAAGATGCTTTATTGGAAAAACAAATTATTGATGTGCCGGGTCTTCGTATCATCGCTACAGATTATAGTGACAGAGCAGTAGAAAATGCAAAGAAGAATGCAATAGCTGCAGGAGTAGCCAACCTGATTGATTTTTCTGTATGTGATTTTGCCGAAACTGAAATTCCACAACAGGCTTCTGGAGTTTTTTATGTAAATCCCGAATATGGCGAACGGATGGGTGATATAAATCAATTGGAAGAAACGTATAAACGGATTGGTGATTTTATGAAACAGAAATGCGGAGGCTACTTCGGTTATGTATTTACCGGTAACCTGGAACTTGCAAAAAAAATAGGATTGAAAGCAAAACGCCGGATAGAATTTTATACCAGTACGATTGATTGCCGTTTACTGGAGTATGAATTATATAGTGGAACAAGGTCGGCACCAAAAGAGTAACAAAGAAAATAATTATTTCAAAACTTTAAATGCAGTTTCGGCAAGAAGGGTTTTTGCTTCTTCCCAGCCTGCCGGTTTATCTGCTTCCCATAAAAGTGTTTTGTATTGATGAGAAAGCTTTCTGATTTTTGACATCGCTTGTTTGTGAGCACCTGTGTTACGAAATTGCTGCATCAGTTCTTTATTCTCCCATACTGTAAGTGTGTATCCAATTCTCCAGCCATTATTTTTTACTTCTGCAAAAATACATCCTGCTGAATTCTTAGCTTGTTTTGTTGAACGTACAGAATAGATTGCAAATTCAAAAAAATGCCAAAAACTTCGAATGTGTAATTCTGTGGCGACAATAATCATAAGGGTTCTTAATTAATAAATTTTTTATTGGGATTCAAACGTTTTTATCATTTTTTTTGAAATGCCAAGTTAGAATAAAAACAGTTAAACACCTGACGCTGCTCATCCCAAATTGTACAAAATAGGTGTTACTTAGCTGGCGAAATTCATGATTCAAAGTTCATTTTGTTTGAATAAATCAAATACGATATTGGTTCATTGGGAAAAGGAGCGGAAAGTTTTTGAAAATAATCTTCAGATTCTCCATCGAAAAATGAAAGGTGAAGCTATTCATGAACTGAGAGTAGCTGTAAAAAAGCTTAATGCATACCTGCAATTTTACACTTTGTTACAAAAAGAAAAAGACCCGCTAATCAAATTGAATAAACAATTGCTTGCCAAAACGTCTGAGCTTTTTGATATAACCGGACGGCAACGGGATGTAGAGATTTGTTTGGAATTATTAACGAATCTGCAAAAAGAGTTTAATTTTTCCTGTCCTCAACTTATTCGTTACCTGAAAGCAATATTGAAAATAACCAGGACATGGTCTGCTAATGCTATTCAGCTTTTCAGGAATAAAGAACTCCTCCGGATAAAATCTCTACTTAACCAGGACGATCAGTTTGATAATGCCGAAACATTAAATCAGAAAATTGAATTTTTAATCAATATACAATTGACAGAAGTTTCTGCATTATTCAGAAAGCCACATCAGCTTCGCATAAAACTTAAATCAATTTATTATGGGTTCAATTTATTAGAGGAAAATGAAAAATACCAACTCGAAAAACTGAACAATATTTTAGATGATCTGGGAAGTTGGCAGGATATGAAAGTATTGCTATTAAGAATAAAACATTTTAGAAAAGATTATTTACCTAAACCATTTTCTGAATTTGCTATGTTAAAAAAAATGGAATCAGCCATCAATTTGAAAATTAAAACAATTTTTTGGAATGTTCGTATCAAAATAAAAAGGTGGTTAAAAATTTTAAATGGTTCTTCTAAACAACCAGCTAATGTTCATGAATGACAGATAGCAATTACACAATTGGAAAGTTTGTATTTAAGGAATTTTATTTGTTCAAGGAACAAGTTTATATGGTTAACAACTGATTGCTTATAAAAACCCTAATAAGAAAGACATTATTTTACAGACACATCATTTTTTTCGTATGGGCCTTTAAAAACTGAAGGGTCTATATTAAAATGGCGGGAATAAATATTTGTTTGTTGAAACAGGTGTTTTAACCAGGTGGCAGTTTGTTCAAATCCTCTTCCGTCTCTGGCATCGAAATCATTTAACACCAATCCATTTGCTTCTTTCATCATTGCTTGTGGATCGTCTAAATAATAGTATAAAACGGCAAGATTAAAAAAGCTTGCATACCTGATTTTCCGGTCGTGTTTGTTTGTGGATGTGTACGTTCTTTTTATTTTTTCAAAATAATCAATTACCGGTTTTAGTTGTTCACGTACACCCGTAATCGAACTACTGGCATTCATATTGAACAAGACTTCATTCATTTGTTGAAAAGCCTTTCGGTGTGCAGCATACTCAGGATGTTTTCTACTGTCAACGATCCACATAAAATCATTTGCTGTTACTTCCTCAAATCCAAAATTTTCAGTAATCCGGTCACTTAAGTTGTGCATTGCCCGGTTTACACAATTCTGAAATAAATCTTTTGTGATGGTTAATGAATTGAGTACGAAATAGCCTTCTGCAAGTGGTTTAAAAGCAAATTCTGGACTACTATACACTTGTTTATACCCACGATCTGTCAGAGCCTGATCTATCACATGTGTACCTTTATAGTCCGTGATATTTGCAGAAGCCTCAAATGTATATACCACTTCCTGGCGGTAATAAGTTTTTGTACCGGTAATTTGCCCGGTTCTGTTTTTTATAGATTCTATTCTTTCCTTTACCGAAACTGATTCGGGTAGCAGGTCGCCTAATTTTACTTTAATGCTCAAATGTCCATCTTGGTTTAACTTTCGCCATCCTTGCAGAAGAACCGTTTTTTCCGGTGACATATTTTGCAAAAATGATTGCATCATTTTTGTGCCTTCTACTTGTACGTTGTAGGTGCGATAGGTACTATCAAGTCGCAATTTTGGTAGTGAACGGTATTGTACCGTAAACTTATAACGATCAAGGTCAACAGATTTTTGTGCTACTAAGGCAAGCGGAAATAGGAAAAGGAAGGATATGTATAGTTTTTTCATAGACTCGGATTTTTATCTTTATACTAACGACAAAATTCAGTAAATGTTTTTACAGATACAACTGAATTGTCCTACGTATTTTTTCACCCTCTTACTAGTATTTAAACAGTATTATTTTGTATGATGAGTAATGAAGAAATGGTAAAAATTAATTTTAAATAATTCTTATCTTCTTGCTTTGTGTAGATTATTTAATTCCAACTCAAAAAAATAGTTACTAAAAATTTATTTCGCAGATCATCGAAATTGAAATCAGGCTTGCTCTAATTTTATATTGTAGCGGATCGTGTCCCAATACTCTTTACCATAGTCAACAAAAATTTCAGCGCCGGCTGCAATATCTTTTTTTGCAACAATAAAAACTTTTAATCCGATCTCTTTATATTCTGCATTATTCAAAATACCTTTTACTTTTTTTAATCCTCTTGCATCGTTAGCATACCGGGCTAAAGACAGCGGATGTGGGCGGGCATCAATCACATAATTTCTTTTTACATAATAGATATAGCCATTTTCACCTTCGGTATGATCTACATCCTTCCAGGTTGTAATAGTACCTTTGTATTCAACTATCGCATTTCCTTTTGCAATATAATTTTTTGTAAAAAGCCCTTTACCGGCACCGGGTAAAGTAGATCGTTTAATGATTAATTTATTCTTAAGTATTATCATGGGGCGGCGAAGATAGGGGGTTGTGGGGGATGTCAAAGCAGAGTTTGAATAATTATAATCAATCAATATCTCCAAGCCCAAAACGGTTGCCAATTTTTAAAAAAGCAAATGCTGACTTTTTTTCAATCTCCTTTTTTTTATAACTCACCATTAATATATGCCATATTCCTTCCGATTCTTTTTCGGTAAAGTATTTTACAATTGTATAACTGCTGTCCCGGTTCACGGATTCATTGATGCGGGTACAAACCTGATCTACCCCTTTTTTATCTTCGGCATCACGATAGTTTGCAAATGATTTCCATTTTCTTATTTCATCATTACCCTGATAAATGATATACTGGGCTGCTTTGTAAAATGTTCCAAGTTTCGTTGTATTCGTATCTGCAAAATCAACATTTTTACAAATAGTAAGCAAGGACTTTACTATTTTGGCAATTGCAGTAGAATCCGCTTTTTTATTCTGAGCATTCGCAAATGAAAAAAGAAAAATAGCATTAAGAAGTAGAATTATTTTTTTTGATTTCATGTAATATATTTTTATAAATTTAATTATAATAAAAACACGATCTGCTTTATTTCGCAACAGCCATCTTTACTTTCTTATTTTTTATTTTTTCATCTTTAATCGATTGTAATACTTCGCCAATTTTTATTTTCTTAACGGCTACAAAGGAAAAAAAGTCTTTCACTTCTATCAAGCCGATATCTTCTTTTTTTAACTGTCCCTTATTGGATAAAAACCCAACAATATCAATTTTATTCACCTTATCTTTTTTTCCTGCAGCTATAAATAAAGTTGACCATTGTGGTTTTTCCGGCAGGGTTATCGTTTTCGGTAGTTCTATTTTTTCTGCATCAGCATTTATATAATCCGGCAATTTTTCCTCAGGTGATAAAATAAGAATGGCGGTACCACTTGTATCCATCCGGGCAGTTCTTCCATTGCGGTGTGTAAAAATATCCTCGCTGCCGGGTAAATGATAATGTATGATATAACGGATATTTGCAATATCCAATCCACGGGATGCAAGGTCAGTAGTAACTAATATATTGGAAGTTCCATTTCTGAATTTACATAACGCAGCATCTCTTTCCTGTTGTTCCAACGCTCCATGATAAAATACATTGAGAATATCTTTTTCTTTCAACCAATTACTGGTTCGCTCTACCGACTCACGATGATTGCAAAAAATAATTGTGGATCGATTGCCCAGCATGCAAATCAGCCGAAACAATGTTTCTAATTTATCTTTACCATCACTTAATAAAATTTTTACGGCAAGACCCGTATCCTGATCTTTATCATTTAAAAAATTTAAACGTATCGTGTTTTCCATACCAATGAAAGCAGGAATTTCTACAGCTTCTGTAGCGGATGTTAATATTCTTTTTGCAATGGATTTTAATGAGCCGATAATAAATGACATTTCATCTGCAAAACCCAACTCCAGTGATTTATCAAATTCATCAAGTACAAAAGTTTCAATAGAATTGCAGGTAATATTTCCTCTTCTGATATGATCGGCTAATCTGCCGGGAGTGCCAATTAATAATGCAGGAGGTTGTTTTAAATTATTTTCTTCTGTTTCCCGTAAGTGACCACCGTAGCAACAGGTTATTTTCAAATTCGTTCCCATGCTTTTAAAAACGGATTCAATTTGTAAAGCCAGTTCACGGGATGGTACAATAATGAGGGCTTGTGTTTTTGTACTCTCTGCATTTAATAATTTAATTAAGGGTAATAAGTAGGCCAATGTTTTACCCGACCCGGTAGCTGAAAGTAATAATACATTATTGTTTTTATCAACAGCTTCAATAGATGCAAGCTGCATTTCATTCAGGGACTTTATTTTTAATTTTGATAAAATACTTTCGGTAGAAATTTTTGTAGTGGGCATAATAGCAAAAGTAAGGTAGTTGAGTTTGCTCTGAGAAATGAATCCTATGCAATAGAAGAATACTAGAGAGTAACCTTTGAATGGGGAGTGAAAATTAGCATGCAATGCTATTTTTTCGGGACTGTCATCCTTGATAGAGGATACCGGCTAATAGTTGGTTTACTATAAAGTTTTCCGTTCGCTGAAATAAGAGTTAAAACTCAGTTTCAAAATGAAAAATTTAGTAGGTAGAAAATTTTCTGAGTTCTGGGAAATAAAATATTTTGTGTTTAATGTAGCCTGATCCGTTAAAACATTTTTGTAAACTATTGATCAAACCATTCATTGTGCTGTTCACTCACTCTTATGAATGTAGTTCTTTTAGAAAGTTCTTTCAACACTTTTGCTCCGGTATATGTACAAGCAGATCGAAGTCCACCTAAAATATCCTGAACTGAATCTGTAACAAATCCACGGTATGGTATTTCAGTAGTCTTTCCTTCCGATGCACGGTAGTCAGCTACACCACCAGCATATTTGTCCATAGCAGTTTCTGAACTCATACCATAAAACAATTTGTATTTCTTGCCTTCTTTTTCTATTAACTCACCTCCACTTTCTTCATGACCGGCAAGCATTCCACCAAGCATAACAAAGTCTGCACCACCACCAAACGCTTTTACCACATCACCGGGTACTTTGCAACCTCCGTCTGAAATGATCTGACCACCTAAACCATGAGCTGCATCCGAACATTCAATGATTGCCGATAACTGCGGATAACCCACACCGGTTTTCACACGGGTAGTGCATACTGAACCGGGTCCGATACCAACTTTAATAATATCTGCTCCCGCAAGCAAAAGTTCTTCCACCATTTCACCGGTTACTACATTTCCGGCAATAATTACTTTAGCAGGGTATTTATTCCGGGTAGCCTTTACAAAATCCACAAATTTTTCTGAGTAGCCGTTTGCTACATCAATACAAATAAAACGTAAAGCTTTGTTTTGTTTTAAAATTAGATCGAGTTTGTTTGCATCCGATTTACTTGTACCCGAACTTATTGCAATATGATCCGTAATAGCTTTTCCGCCATTTTGCATAAATATTTTCCATTGACCAGTTGAGTAATGTTTATGTATAACTGTAAATAGTTTAAATGTTGCTAATACATTTGCCATTTCGAAAGTACCAACTGTATCCATATTTGCTGCCATAATAGGTATACCCTCCCAGGAAGTTTCACTATGCAGAAATTTAAATTTCCTTGTTAATGAAACTTCTGATCTTGAACTGAGGGTAGAACGTTTTGGCCTGAGCATTACATCTTTAAAGCCAAGCTTAATATCAGATTCAATATGCATAAATTATTTTTTAGATTACAAAACTATCAAACAAAAAGCAGTTCTGCATTTGTTTATAAAGTGGATGATTCTCAAAATAAATAAAATGAAAACTCCAGAAGTATAAAAATCGAATAAAAGAATATTAAACATCACCTTCGTGAAAGGATAATTCAAGTTTCAAAAATTTTGATTTCACTTTTCTGTATTTAACACCCGATTTATCAAGCATAAACTTTGAGGCTTTAAAAATGTCATTCCCTTCATATTTATCAGAAAGATAAATTACTTCTGTAATGCCGGATTGAATAATAGCTTTAGAACATTCATTGCAAGGGAAAAGTGCTGTATAAATTTTACAGCCTTTCAAATCCATTCCAATATTATTTAAAATAGCATTCAACTCAGCATGGCAGATATAAGGATATTTTGTGTTTAGAAAATCTCCCGTTTTCTCCCATGGAAATTCATCATCATCGCAACCGATAGGCAAACCATTATAGCCGGCACCTACAATCTTGTTTTTTTCATTTACTATACATGCACCTACCTGTGTGCTTGGGTCTTTGCTTCGCATGGCAGATAGTAATGCCACTCCCATAAAATATTCATCCCAGGAAATATAGTCTTGACGTTTTTTCACTCTATGTTTATTTAATTTTTAAAAATAATTATTACTTCACAAACGAATTTGTTTTTCTTTTAATTTTTTATTTTATGGAAAAAATCTGATAATGGTTCTTCATATTATAAAACCATATTTATGAGCCATTCACCTCTGCTTCTTGTTTTTTTTACATTTCTTTCCTGCAAATTTCAAGGCGATAAGGGCCAACTTAATTCAAACAAACATCTGGATATGGAGTACCAACTTGTTAATGAAATACCCTTGCCAGAAGGATTCAAACGAATTGACAGTGATGAAAGATCATTTGCCCGATGGCTAAGCCAAATCAAACTTAAGGAAAATAAACAAGTGCATCTTTATGATGGGTCTTTAAAAAAAAATCAGAAAGCTCAGTTTGCCGTTCTGGATATTCCTGTAGGGAAAAAGAACCTTCAGCAATGTGCCGATGCAGTGATGAGGTTGAGGGCAGAATATCTCTTTGCAGAAAAAAGATTTGATGAAATAAAATTTGCAGATAATGCTGAAAAAATTTATCAATGGAAGGGAAAGGACAACCGAGAAGAGTTTGAAACTTATCTTGAAGAAGTTTTTGGCTGGTGCGGTTCAGCCTCACTTGAAAAAGAGCTTTTGGAGGTTGTTGATATTAAGAATCTAAAACCTGGCGATGTATTTATTAAAGGTGGTTTCCCCGGTCATGCCATGATAGTAGTGGATGTGGCCATAAATAAGATGAAGGAAAAAATATTTATGCTTGCTCAAAGTTATATGCCTGCCCAGGATATTCATATTGTGAATAATCCAATGAACAATAAATTAAGCCCTTGGTTTAAGATAAATGAAACTGAAGTAATTTTTACACCAGAATGGAAGTTTTTTAATAATCAATTGAGAAAATGGCGGTTACCATAAAACTGGTTAAGTTTACAAATAAAATGGGTTTTATGAAAAGATTACTATTGCCAATATTGTTTCTTGTGAACTCTTGTATGACTGCACAAGATACAAGTCTATATCAGCGAAAAGAATTTGCTTCTACAGAAGGCAATAAACTTCCGTACCGGATTTTATATCCTGAAAATTTTGATAGTAATAAAAAATACCCCCTTGTTTTATTTCTGCATGGTGCCGGAGAAAGAGGAAATGATAACAACCGTCAATTAATACATGGCTCTAAGTTATTTTTAGCAGATAGCAACCGAAAAAGTTTTCCTGCGATAGTTGTATTTCCACAATGCCCTAAGGAAAATTTTTGGGCTGTTTTAGAAAGGGACTTAACCACTTCGCCACCTTCGATGAAATTTGATTATACAAAATCGGCGAACTGGCCATTATCAGCATCTGTTGATTTGGTTGAATATTTAACTAGGCAGGGCGAGGTAGATGAAAAAAGAATTTATGTAGTCGGGTTGTCAATGGGTGGTATGGGAACCCTTGAAGCTGTAAGCAGAAACCCTGAATTATTTGCAGCAGCATTACCAATTTGTGGGGGTGGCGATTCTGCATCGTATAAAAACACTAATACTTCGTTTTGGGTTTTTCATGGCGATGCAGATGCTGTTGTAAACGTGAACCTTTCAAGAAAAATGGTAGCAACCATGAAGTCATTAAATATTTCTGTTCGGTATACTGAATACCCAGGTGTAAATCATAACAGTTGGGATAATGCTTTTAAAGAACCTGATTTTTTAAGCTGGATGTTTTCGAAGAAACTTAAATAATAATAGTAGTACTTATTAAAAAAGCCTCATCAATCGATGAAGCTTTTTTGTGCCCGAGACTGGAATCGAACCAGCACATCCTTGCGAACGGCAGATTTTGAGTCTGCTGCGTCTACCAATTCCGCCACCCGGGCAGCCGATCCCGATTTTTTCGGGAGGTTGCAAATGTAAAGTGTAAATGGTAAAACGTAAAATTTAAAATGGCGATTAACCGGGTTATTTTTCAACCTGATTTTTAATCCTATCAAGATATTTTTTCTTGTAATAATATTCTTTTACTTGCAGCAACTCTTTTTCGGAAGAAACACCTTCCTGATAATGCTCCACAATTTGCTTAACAGGTTCATATATCCTGATTTGAAGTTTTTTAATATCCGATTTCAGATGTAAAACAACATCTGGCTCGTCAGCATCCATTAGTTGTTCATTTAACGCCATTATTTCCATCAAAAACGATGCGGGAAGTTCATACTTTTCTTCATCCTGTAAAAGATTTTTTAGTTGCAGTACATACTTGATTGTTTCATCCGGGTTTTGAAATGTTTTAAAAGCTTTATTGAGATTGGCTGAAATTTCCAGTGAATGTCGTTGCTCGCCGGGTGTAGCATTGGAATAATAGTCTGGATGAAATTGTTTACTTAGTTCAAAATATTTTTTGGGTAAATTGGTTTTATCAACATTTAATTGTACGGGGATGCCAAATATTTCAAAGTAGTTCATAAAAAAAATTAAATATCCAATAGTTGAAAAAATAGCTCTGTTTCAAAATCGGAATTTAGGAGATCACCAGGGTTCCAATTGTTGAACGGAGTCCCAAAATTCCGGGTTAAACTGTAGCAAGGTACGATCAATCAGAGCGATACTGCTGATTACATATTGTATTTTTGTTTAGCTGGTTATAAAAAAAATTAATTTCGGCGGTTACAAATTTAGTTTCTTCGGGTACAAATAAAAGAATAAGAATGGAGGTAATAAAAAACCTTTCGGATGCCGAACTGATTGGAAGCCTGAAACAGGGGAGAGGCCTGGATGCAGCAGTGAAATTTATTTACCGTGAGCATTTTGAAAGCCTGAGTTGGTTTGTAATGCACAATAATGGCAACAAGCAGGATGCCGAGGACATTTTTCAGGAAGTGGTAGTCAGTTTTATTGAATTGGTGCAGAAAGATAAGTTTAGAGGAGAGGCTAGTGTAAAGACTTTTTTATTTGCTATGAATCGACACACCTGGCTGAATGAACTTAAAAAAAGAGGAAGAAGCGATCTGCGGGAATTGAAATACGAAACTGCGAAAGATAAAACGGAGATGGATGTGAGTCATTTTATTGCCGGTAGAGAAGCGAAAGATGAAGTGATGAAATTGGTAGAGCAATTAGGGGAAACCTGCAAAAGGATATTAGTAATGTTTTATTATGAAAACCTTTCTATGAAGGAAATACTTAATGGATTGGAATATGTAAACGAACAAGTAGTACGGAATAAAAAACATAAATGCCTTAAAAAGCTTGAGCAAATGATTTTAAATAATCCTTCATTGAAACAAAACTTAAAAAATCTGATCCATGGATAATTTTACACAACAGGAAGAAATGCTGATAAAATATATTGATGGATTGATGAATCCAGAAGAAAAATCAGAATTTGAAAAAAATCTTACTGTTGATGCAATACTACGTGATGAATTGGAAAATCTGCTGATTGCTAAATCTGCGATAAACACCTATGGGTTGAAAGAAACCGTTGCCTCCATTCATACAAAAATGATGAACGAGTTTAAAGAGGAGGCTCCAGTTAGAAATATTTATAATTTACGAAAGGTTGTGGCGGTAGCCGCTAGTATTATTTTTATTTTCCTGGCTGTGCAGGGCTGGATATTTTATAATCTATCTGCCGGCAAAGTTTTTACTGCAAACTATATTCAATTTGTACCGGATGATTTTCGTGATGGTTCAACAAATATTACTGCTTCACAAAAAGCATATTTGGAAAATGATTATAAAAAAGTAATTCAACTTGCAGCTGCATCGGACAGTATAAATGATAATTTTTTAGCTGCTCATGCTCAACTTGCATTAAACAATACAGACGCAGCAATCAATGGGTTTAAAAAAGTGATTGCCGCAAATAGTAATGCGATAACTTCTGAACTAAACGATGCAGCGGAATACAACCTGATTTTATCCTTTATTAAAAATAAGGATTATGATCTGGCATTGAACCTCATGAAAAAAATTAAAGACAACCCAGCTCATTTGTATTACAAAAATGTTAAGAACAAACTGATACGGCAGGTTAAAATGCTCAAATGGCGTTAAATTATTAAGCAATCTAATAAGTCTCCTTCCAAACCGAAGAAGTTTTTTTTGCCGAATGGTTACAATTTATTTCGTTGTGTTTACCAATAAGAAATAAATAGTATGAAAATAAAATATCTGCAAATCGCAACCCTTCTGGCTTTAATTTTTACTGCTTCGTGTACACCAAACAGTCTCAGCTCAAATACAAGTCAAACCGTTACATCAGGTAATTGGCGGGTTTCATTATTTATTGATAGTGGTAATGATGAAACAACTGATTTTACGGGTTATAGGTTTACGTTTAATACTGATGGTTCGGTTGCGGCGGTAATAAATGCCGTTATAAAAACAGGTACCTGGTCAGTAAGTAGTAGTTCTAATAAATTTACTATTGATCTGGGACCTAAGATTGATACCAACAAACCACTTGGTGAACTTACGGATGACTGGCAGATAATTTCTGTAACCGAAACTGTTATTCAATTGAAAGATGACAATGCATTGAGAAATGAAAAATTAACTTTCACAAAAAACTAAAAACAATACTATGAAAACAACATCAAAAATTCTGGCTGGTATATTAGCTGTCTCAGTAATCATTTTTTATTCCTGTCAGAAAGAGTTTAATGGTTCATCAACTGAATTAAATAAACCCCATCAGGTTGCTATTTATTTAACCGATCATCAAACACCTGTATTTGACAGTGTTTTTATAGACCTGCAGGCATTGGAAGTAAAATTGAGTGATGATAGTTTGCCTAATGATGGATGGGTTACTATGAGTATAAGACCAGGTGTATATAATATTTTGAAATTCAGAAACGGAATTGATACTTTATTTGCAACAGGTGTTTTGCCGAATGCAAGGATTAATAAAATTCGGCTGACATTAGGTACTCGTAATTCTGTTATGAAAGATGGACTGAGTTTTCCATTGCGGATAAAAGATGAAGACAAGCAGATTGTACTTAATCTTGATGATTCAAATTTTGAAATTAATACACCAGGTTCTGTTCGTTTCTGGATAGATTTTGATGCAGCCCGAAGTATACAAATTGATAATAGTGGAAGTGGAAATAATAATGGGTATCGCTTAAAATGCAATATCAAAGTGTTTACTACAAGCAGGAGCGGAAGAATAGAAGGCAAAGTTTTTCCCCATATTGCGAGCCCAGTTATCATTGCTCATAATGGTATTGATACCGCTACTGCAATTCCTGAAAGCGATGGTGAATTTAAAATAGTGGGGTTAAATCCCGGCACCTATACGGTTATTTATGATGGCAATAACGGATACCGTGATACTACAATTAGCAATGTAGTTGTAAGAAAAGGAGAAGACACACATATAAATCCAATTACGTTGAGACAATAAATAAATAAATAGTCTTTGATAAATTGCTAATTAGGAAACATAATGATGAGCCCTTGAAAAACCACACCCACTTCGCTTTTAAATGAAGTGGGTGTCGCTTTAATTATTTCTTGAATCAGGCAATTTCTTTGTGGTCGTTTTTTTTGTAAAATAATAAACAAGCATCAGCACTATAGTTCCAATCGCCACCCATCGCCATTTCAAGCCATGTCGGATAGGATCGTAATTGCCTACAGAAACCAAGTGAGCCCAATAATTAGGTTGTTTCAAACGCGGATCAATTGATGTATTGTGCAACAGATCTGTTTTTGCTTTTTGCAAAGCCATATCCGGGGCAAAACCACGGGATAAGTAAGTATGAAGTTTTGAAACAATAATAGCGGTTGATTGATCATTTGCTTTCCACAAAGAAGTAATTACATTCGGGCAACCAGCAAACGAAAATGCACGACTCAAACTCATCAACCCTTCTCCTTTTATTAATTGCCCGGTTCCGGTTTCACATGCGCTGAGTATTATCAGCCTAGTGCTATCGAGACGCAAGTTGTAAATTTCCTGTGCATATAATTTTGAATCTGTTGAATCATTTTGTGAAGGATAAAAAACAATGAATGACTGCATTGGTTTTTCATTATTCAACTGAGCATGTGTGGCAAGATGTAAAATACCTTGCGAATTTGCCTTTAATAAAAAATTTGTCTTCGTTGCTGATGAATCAACAAACGATTCTCCAGCAAGATTTGATATTTCTTTTTGGGTTTCAGGTAAGCGGCTGAATGAAATAGTACTGTCGGTAAAACTTCTGTTTGTAAATGGAGCAAATGCCAATGTACCCTGGTCATTAAGTGTTTGTTTCTTATCGGAAAGTAAAGTGGTGCTGTATAAATATTGAATTGAAAATTTTTCAATGAGATATTTTTTTTCTGAATCTATTAATACATCAAAAGGCAGATAATGCAGTTCATCATCCGGAATTATTACCAATCTTTTTGCTGATGATATTTTAAGTTGAACTGGGGTAATCAGATAAGAATAAAGCTCAGCAGAAAAAACAGCAATTTGATTGCGAAAAACACCGGAGGAGTTATTGAGCATTTTGTGTAGGGAATCCATTCGCTGATAAAAAATAGTATTGATTGGATTCCGGTAATGGAAAAAACTGTTTTTTGTTATCCCGAATATTATAATTTCGGTTTCGGACAGATGATAGGAAAGTAGTGCTGTGTTTTCATCCAATATCTTTTTAACCCGATCCACTGAGGGGATTCGGTTGGAAAGATGTGTTGCAGACAATGAAGCAGATGCATTAATATTCTCGATTACTTTACCCAGTTCTATTTCTAAATCACGAATCGATGATTTTAGTTGCTGTAATTGAAGGCTGTCGGTTGTTCGTGCTGCTTTCAAAGATAAACGTGTGATAGAAGTTTTAAAAATAGTTTCCTTTTGAAAAAGACTACTGTCTTTAATTGATTTTTTCCTTAGACTGGTTTCCTCTGTATTTAATGAAAGGAGGGAGGCCTTATTCAATTGGTCAAAATAATAAGCATCTTCAAGGTATTTTTTTTCATTTGTAAGTTCGTATAACTGTAAACTGATAGCTATTGGTTTATTATGAGCTATATATTTTATTTTATTTAAAAACAATCTTGCTTCATCGGAGTTGTATGATCTTTCTACATAATCAGCAAGTTTAAAAGCTGCATGATAGGTATTCAGCGATGCTTCCAGTTTTTTTTGGTCTTTATCTTTGTTGTGCCAGTTTTCGAACGCTAATGCTTTACCGGTTAGCGCATTGAAGAGATTGATATAGGAAAATATACCACTGTATGATTCAGGATTTTTATAAATATCTTTTTCATTGTAGTCATTGTCAAACTGAATAATAGCCAGATGAAAATTATAAACAGCTTCTTCATATTTCCTTTCCTCATTCAAAAGGGTTGCAGTATATCTTAAATTAATACCATGCTGATTATTTTTCCTATCATTGTTCCATTTCGTGTTTTCAGATTCGGAGAGTTTAAAATAAAAATTTGCTGAGTCATATTTTTTAAGGTTATAAAATGCATGACCAACATCATTCAAAAGCATTTGTTTTCTGTTGTCATTGTAATTTACCTGGTTGAAATAGTTTAAAGCATCTGTATTTTTATTCTGAGCCAAACTAATTTGCCCAAGGTTGTGAAATATTTCATTCCGGTTTATTTTTTCCTTGAGCATTGACTGATAGATTGCAAATGCTTCTGAATATTCATCTAATTTAATTTGAGCACTTGCAATATTATTTTTATAATTAAAAAGAAACTCTTTGTAGAAAGGATTTCCAGGTTCAAGAACAGAAAGTGCTTTCTCAAAATAGTTTTTGGCTTGTTTATAATTACCCGTTTCAAAATAAATTGCACCTAATCTGTTATAAAGCCGTTGTGATTCCTGAAGAGGAGTTGAATATTTATTCAGAATTAGATTTGCCTGCTGATAATAAAAAAGCGAAGAATCAAATTTTTCTGTATTATAGTAAACACTTCCGGCGAATAAATAAGGTTTGAAAAAAAAGGAATCAGCTAAAGAAATGTTTTTCCCCTGCTGATTTATGGCTCTTTTATAATACTCCAATGCCCGATTTAAACTATCGAAGTAATGGTAAAGAATACCGGTCTTGTAATAACAATGGAAAAGAAGTGAATCATCTTTGTTTTTTTCCGCTGCAGGGATGATAGTAAGAAACAGGTTTAGGGCTTCTTTATTTAATTTTTCTTCAAGTTCTTCGTTGTAGTTAGCTTTTTGAGATAAGTTTTCAGCTTTATTAAAAAGTAAATCAGCTTTCGTGTAGTCTGCGTCATACTTTTCAACACTCTCTTTATTTTGCGAAAAGGAGAAAAGCAGAAGGAATATAAAAGTCAAAAGACTTATTGAACGGATCATAACAGGTATTTGTATCACCTGTCAAATATAAACGGAGTGATTTTATTGAGCAATAATAATTACACAAGGGGGCCTTGGTTTTGCAATTGCGGTTGTTCTTGCTTGCATCAGGGTACTATTCGTCTGGATTGTTCTTAAAAAAACACCTTGAGCTTCTCTGTCGTTTAATATTTGTAATAAATCGGGAGGTACATCGGCCATTGTATTATACCAATACAAACGAACTCTGAGTTTATTTAATGATTTGCCACTTGCGTCGTTCAACCGGTATTGAATATCAAAATCCCGGCGTACATCATTTTGAGGTATATTGCCAAATACACCGTTGCGTACTGTTTCTGCAAGATTAATAGTGCCGTTATTTGTTTTAACACTACAACCCCCTGAGTTTGCACCATTACCTTCATCAAAATTGGATCCGTTTAAAGGGACTGTTCTTGTTGCAAGAGCATTGTAAATTGGATTGGCAATTGAATCACCTGTTGAAAGATGATAATAATGATCTTTAAAATTAATGCCGGACAATACAATAATGGTAGATGTAGTATCACCTTTGGAAGAAACATGAATAATTCGGTAACGGAGTCCCGTTTCACTTTTACTTACATTGATTGCGCCGGTAAGTTCATTTATTTCGATGCCTTCTGGAAAGCCCGAGTAGATGCCTTCTCTTGTTTCTTTTGGATAAACAATATAATCACCTGCTGTGTTCTGTAAATAGAGTATTGAATCACCATAGCTAAGTTTAAATGCATTTAAACCGGGTAAATTTTCTTTGTTACTGCAAGAGGTTATAATATATCCTGCAAATAATAACAGAATTGATTTCAGAAGAAATAATTTGTACCTCATACCCGGTATTTTTTATAAGTAAAACCTGAGACCCTCTTTGTAACTTATTTTTGGGTTTTTTTTACAACCCATGAAATTACAAATATCATACCCCAATTAAATATGATTAATGTCATTTTTGGAATAAATTTTTAAAACCGCATCTTTGTCTTCGTTTACAGAAAATAAAAATTGACATGATTAAAATTGGACTTATAAGAGAAGGTAAGAAGCCTGCAGATAACCGGGTAGCATTGATTCCAGCACAATGTAAATGGATTTTAAAAAACAGTCATGAAATAAAGATATTTGCCCAACCATCGGCTATCCGGTGTTTTAGTGATAAAGAATATTTATCAGCCGGAGTTGAAATTTCCGAAGACTTATCTAACTGCGATATTTTATTTGGAATAAAAGAAGTGCCGGTTGAAATGCTGATACCGGGTAAAACATACATATTCTTTTCACATACCAGAAAAATGCAACCGCAAAACAGCAGGATGCTGAATACTATTTTAAGGAATGATATTACGCTTATAGATTATGAATGCCTGGAACATGAAGATGGACAACGTATTATTGGATTTGGATTTTTTGCCGGCGTGGTAGGTGCTCATAATGGAATGATGGCTTATGGCAACCGTACGGGTTTATTTAAACTGGAAAGAGTATTTAAACAAAGAAGTTTTCGTGAGTTGATTCATGTGTATTTCGGATTGAAGTTACCCAATGTAAAAATCGCAGTTACTGGTTCTGGCCGTGTTGCTCATGGCATTTTAGAAATTATGAATCTTATGGGAATTCATGAAGTGGAGCCTGATGAGTATTTGCAAAGAAGGTTTTCTTATCCGGTATATACGCAGTTAAAAGGTGCTGATTTGTATGAAAATAAAATTTCGGGTAAATACAGCCGTGATGATTTTCATAAAAGCCCTGAAAATTATAAATGTAAATTTTTACCCTACGCAGAAGAGACAGATATTTTATTGAATGGCATATTTTGGGATAAAAATGTGCCAAAACTTTTTGAAAAAGAAGATATAACTAAAGAAACATTTATTATAAAAACGATTGCGGATATTACAGATGATAAAGATGGTTCTGTTCCGATCAATTTAGGCGACCAAAATCTGGAAGAACCCATCTATGGAGTTGATAGAAAAAATTTTGAAAAAACTGAACCTTATTTGCCCGGCTCCATTGACATCATGGCTGTTGGTAATTTGCCCAATGAATTGCCAAGAGATTCAAGCCGATATTTTGGAGAACAATTAATTAAGTTTGTACTTGAAGATATTATCAAAGGAGGCTCTGAGATAATTGAACGGGCTACTATTGTTAAAAATGGTAAGCTTACAAAGCAATTTGAATATTTGCAAGATTATGCCGAATCCACTTAAATTATCTTTCTTTTATTTATGCCGCTCATTTAATACTTGAATCACATCTTTGAGTTTATAATTTTTAGCCTGCAATAAAATCATATAATGAAATAATAAATCTGCAGCTTCGCCTAAAAATTTTTCTTTATCATCGTCTTTGCTTTCAATAACCAATTCTACAGCCTCTTCACCTACTTTCTGGGCAATTTTATTTATTCCTTTCGCAAACAGTGATGAAGTGTATGAGCCATCTGTTGGATTGCTTTTACGGTTGCTGATAACTTCCTCCAGGTTTTCTAAAGTGAAAAAGGAATTGTTTTCGTTAAAGCATGTGTCTGCGCCAGTATGACAAACCGGTCCGGTGGGAATGGCTTTTATCAGTAATGTATCTTTATCACAATCCAATCGTATTTCTTTTACCTTCAAAAAATTATTACTCGTTTCGCCTTTTGTCCACAGCCGTTGTTTACTACGGCTGTAAAATGTTACCTTATTTTCTGATTTGGTTTTTGCTAATGCTTCTTGGTTCATAAACCCAAGCATTAAAACTTTATTCGTTGCGGCATCTTGCACTATTGCGGGTATAAGGCCATCTGTGTATTTTAGAAAATCAGGATTCATGCCCCCATCCCCTAAAGGGGTGTTAGAAACTTTCATTTTAGATATTTTAATTTATTTTTTAAATATTATTTTTATTCTTTTGTTCAGATTGCTCATTCTTTTGAAGGGTTGAAATCAAATTCATGAATGATTCTCTTTTCTCACGGCTATGTTCAGCATTCTTCATTTTTCTTTGCTGGTGATACCTCCAGAACATATAAAATGAAAATACTATTAAGAGAATTATATAAATCATAACCTTATCGAAATGTTTTTCTCTTTTAAATAATATTTTAAATCAGGTATTGCGCCCCAAACCCCTAACGGGGCTTTAAAGTCTGATATTATTGCCATTCTTTTTTAAATAGTTTTTTAAATCAGGTATTGCAACTTCTTTAAAATGAAAAATACTTGCAGCGAGTGCAGCATCTGCTGATGCTTCATTAAATACTTCTGAAAAATGTTCCATAGTACCTGCACCACCGGATGCAATAACCGGTATTGATAAATTTTCAGAAAGCAATTTTGTAATATCAATTGCAAACCCATTTTTAGTACCATCATTATTCATAGAAGTCAGTAATATTTCCCCCGCTCCAAGATCCACTGCCTGCTTTGCCCAATTGAAACATTTACTTTCTGTTTTTGTTCTGCCACCATTGAGATATACATACCAATCGCCATCTTCTTCTTTCTTTGTATCAATTGCGAGTACGATACACTGGCTGCCGAATTCTTTTGAAAGTTCTTTGATAAGTTCCGGTCTTTTAAATGCTGATGTGTTTACTGAAATTTTATCTGCCCCATTTTGTAATAAAAGAGTTACATCTTCCACACAACTGATACCACCTCCAACTGTGAAAGGGATATTAATATGATGCGAAATTCTATTTGCAAGTTCGCTCAATGTTTTTCTTTTTTCAATTGTCGCTGTTATATCAAGAAAAACAAGCTCATCTGCTCCTTGCTGCGCATAAAATGCACCGAGTTCTACCGGATCGCCTGCATCACGAAGGTTAACAAAGTTTGTCCCTTTTACAGTTCGTCCATTTTTAATATCCAAACACGGTATGATACGTTTTGTCAAGCCCCCCTGCCTCCCGAAATTGGGTTCTGTAGCATCGCTGTATTTAAAATTTAAATTCATTGAAAATTGAACTTTGTATATTGGTTCTTAATTATTGAGTGCTGAACTTTTTTAAATCGTTTAATGAAATTCTGTTTTCATAAATCGCCTTGCCTATAATCACTCCTTTGCAACCGATAGTGCTTAAATCTTCCAAATCTTTTATTGAACTTGCTCCGCCGCTTGCAATGAAATCTATGGCGGGGAACTTTTGTAATATGTTTTTATACAAATCAACAGAAGGTCCTTCCAGTTTTCCATCTTTGCTTATGTCTGTACAAAAAATTTGCTGAATACCCAGTTGTAAATATTTTTCAATGAAATTATAAATCCAAATGTCAGTTGTTTCCTTCCAGCCATGGATCGCTATTTTTTCATCTTTCACATCAGCACCTAATAAAAATTTATCTGCACCAAATTGATTTAACCAGTTTACAAATTCATTTTCATTTTTAACAGCTATACTTCCCACTGTTGCCAATGCTGCGCCTGAATCAAAAACAATCTTAACATCTTTCTCTGTTTTTATTCCACCGCCAAAATCGATTGTAAGATTTGTTTTGCCTGCAATTGTTTCTAATACCGTCCAGTTTTTTACAACACCTTCCTTTGCTCCATCCAAATCTACAAGATGCAATCTTTTTAAGCCTGCATCTTCAAATTGTTTCGCAACCTCCAGTGGATATTCATTATATATTATTTTTTGTTCATAATCGCCTTGTGTAAGTCTGACACATTTTCCATCTATCAAATCTATTGCCGGTATTATTTCCATATCAGAGTTCAATAAAATTTTTAATAATCTGTTCGCCTACTTCTGCACTTTTCTCCGGATGAAACTGCACTCCGTAAAAATTATTTTTATGTAATGCACTACTAAAGGGTTGAATATAATTTGTGGTTGCAATCGTATGCTCACCCAGGGCAGCATAATAGCTATGTACAAAATAACAATAGCTTTCCTCTTTCACATTTTTAAATAACACTGTTTTGAATTTATAGATAGAGTTCCATCCAATCTGCGGAACCTTAACCTCACCCCCCAAGCCTCTTTCTTTACGGAGAGGGGGAGTGAATCGTAAAACATCTTCATCAAATATCCCCAAACATGTTGTGTCGTTTTCTTCCGAGTACCTGCACATCAGTTGCATACCCAGGCAAATGCCCAATACAGGTTGAGGTAACGAGTAAATCAATTTATCTAAATTTCTTTCTTTTAAATAATTCATGGCGGAACTTGCTTCACCTACTCCCGGAAAAATAACTTTGTCAGCATTTCTTATTTCATCAGTATTGTCTGTTACAGAAGCAGTATGACCGATTCTTTCCAATGCATATAAAACAGATTGAATATTTCCGGCATTATATTTTATAATTACGATTTTCATTTTTTCTTTTTACAGTTCAGTCCGCTTTCAGCGTCCCGACCCTTACAGTGTTCCTTTTGTTGTTGGCAACTGCATATTTTCCACATCTCTTTTCACTGCCATTTTTATACATTTTGCAAGTGCTTTGAAAATTGATTCAATTTTATGATGTTCGTTATCACCTTTTACTTTTATATTTAAATTACATTTTGCGGCGTCACTGAATGATTTGAAAAAATGATAAAAAAGTTCCGTGGGCATATCGCCAATTTTTTCTCTTTTAAATTCTGCATTCCATACCAGCCAACTTCTGCCGCCAAAGTCAATAGCTACCTGTGCAAGACAATCATCCATAGGTAATGTAAAGCCATAGCGTTCGATACCTGCTTTATTTCCCAATGCTTTTGCAAATGCTTCCCCCAGCGCTATAGCAGTGTCTTCTATTGTATGATGTTCATCAATATGTAAATCGCCATTCACTGTAATTTTTAAATCTGCACCACTATGTCTCCCTAACTGATCCAACATATGATTAAAGAAGTTTAAACCTGTATTCATTGTAGTTTTACCAGTACCGTCAAGGTTCAATTCTATACTGATTTTTGTTTCATTTGTGTTTCTTTCATGCTTAATATATCGGTTGCCTAGTTTTAGAAATTCATAAATCTTTTTCCAGTCAGTTGTCTCTAAAATAATTGTTGATTCAAGTGTTTTCAATGTATCGCTGATTTCTGTACCGCCAAGATTTGCATCATTGTTTATCCATATTGCTTTGCAACCCAAATTTTTTGCAAGTTGTACATCGGTTATTCTATCGCCGATAATAAAAGAATTTGCTAAATCATATTCTGAATTGCCAATATACTTTGTAAACATGCCAATACCCGGTTTACGTGTCGATGCATTTTCTTGTGCAAAAGTTTTATCAATCAGCGTAGCATTAAAAACAATTCCTTCTGCTTCCAGATTTTTCATTACAAAATTGTGAACAGGCCAGAACGTTTCTTCAGGATAAGAAGCGGTACCTAATCCATCCTGGTTAGTTGGCATTACAAGTTCATAATCGAATTCTTTTGTAATTCGGGAAAGCCAGGTGAACATACCGGGGTAAAATTCCAGCTTGTCGAAAGAATCGATTTGGTATGTTGGCGGAGCTTCTTTGATAAGTGTTCCATCTCTGTCAATAAATAAAACTTTTTTAGCCATGATTTTTATTTAAATACTTTTTAATGCTTCAATTAATATCTTGTTTTCAGTTTCAGTGCCGATTGTAATTCGTAAACAATCAGTACATAAAACTATTTTGCTTCTATCCCTGACAATAATCCCTTTTGAAGTCAGCGATTCATAAATTTTCCGTGCATCTTTCATTTTAACCAATAAAAAGTTTGCATCCGATGGGTAAATAAATTCAGTAAATGCAAGATTCAATAATTCATTTTTTAGTTTTTCCCTTTCAGTAACTGTAATCGTAATATGTTCATTTACCCAGTCAATATTATTCAAAGCATCCAGAACCAATAATTGTGTAGCCGTATTAATATTGTATGGGTATTTTACTTTGTTCATCAATTCAATAATTTTTGATGAGGCATACGCCATTCCAAGTCTTAATCCTGCCAGACCCCATGCTTTACTCAGCGTTTGCATCACAACAAGGTTTGGGTATTCAGCTAATTCGGAAATAAATGTTTTTTGTTTTGCATAATTAATATAGGCTTCGTCAATCACTACAATACCTTTAAAATTGTTTAGAATAATTTCAATATCATTTCTGTTTATACTATTTCCGGTTGGATTATTGGGCGAACAAATAAAAATCAACTTGGTAAATGAATTTATGGCTTCTTCAATTGCCTCAATATTTAATTGATACGTTTCAGTTAGATTAACTTTATTAACTTTTATGGCGTTCATTTCTGCGCATACTTCATACATGCCGTAAGTGGGAGGGAAGATGATTACATTGTCACGACCGGGTTCACAAAAAATACGAAAGAGTAAATCAATTGCTTCATCACTACCGTTGCCAAGAAAGATATTTTGTGAAGGAACCCCTTTGATTTGAGTTAGTTTTTCTTTCACCTCTGTTTGTAATGGATCGGGATAGCGATTGAGCCTCATCTCCGACGCTTTGGTCGGAGTCTGACATTTATCGTCAGACCCAGGCCCTTCTCCTGAAAGAGAAGGGAGTAACTGCGGTGACCCAAAAGAATTTTCATTTGCGTCTAGAAATATAGAAGCATTGCCACTGAACTCATGTCTTGCAGATGAGTAAGCAGTCATGGTTTTAATATTTTCCCGAACCAATGTTTCTAAATTAAAATCCATAATCATTTTTTTAGTCTTATTGCTACTGCATTTTTATGTGCATCCAATCCTTCGGCTGCAGCCATAAGCATTACTGTGTTTCCAATTTTATCCAATCCTTCTTTTGATAATTGCTGGTATGTAATCTTTTTTACAAAACTATCTACTGATACACCACTATACATCGCAGCATAACCATTTGTTGGAAGTGTATGATTTGTACCACTTGCATAATCTCCAACAGATTCTGGTGAGTAATTGCCAACAAATACCGAACCTGCAGAAATAATTTTTTCAATTAGTGTATCTGACTGATTGCAGGAAAGTATCAGGTGCTCAGGTGCATACAGGTTTGAAAGCTCTATTGCTTCATCAATTGTTTCCAACAATATAATTTTACTATTAGCTAATGCTTTTTTAGCAATATCTCTTCTAGATAATTTTTTCAGCTGATTTTTTATTGATTGCTGAACTTTTTTCACAATAACATTACTCGTAGTTAATAATATTACTTGTGAATCGGGTCCATGTTCTGCCTGCGACAATAAATCCGCAGCAACAAATTCCGGCACACAAGTTTCATCTGCTATAACCAACACTTCTGATGGCCCTGCGGGCATGTCAATAGCAACACCATCTTTTTGAACCAATTGTTTAGCACAGGTTACGTATTGATTGCCGGGTCCGAATATTTTAAATACTTTAGGAACTGATTCTGTACCATATGCCAATGCACCGATTGCCTGGACGCCACCTGTTTTAAATATTTTTGTTATACCACAAAGATATGCGGAATACAAAATTGCAGGATGAACGGAACCATCTTTTGAAGGAGGTGTACATAAGATAATTTCTTTGCATCCTGCAATCGCTGCAGGTATTGCCAGCATAAGAACTGTTGAAAAGAGAGGTGCAGAACCTCCTGGAATATAAATACCAACTTTTTCAATTCCTACAGATTTTCTCCAGCATTTAATGCCCGGCATTGTTTCAATAACTTTTACATCTTCAAGCTGCGCCTGATGAAATTTTTCAATATTTAATTTGGCAAGTTGAATTGCTTCTTTTAATTCTTTCGTTAACAAGTTCTCAGCTGCATCTGTTTCTTTTTTACTCACCAACAAATTTTTCAATTTCACTCCGTCAAACTCTTTTGTGTATTTGCGAACAGCCTTTTCACCCTTTGATTTTACTTTTTCTAAAATTTTCGTTACCGATTTTTTCAATGACGTATTTTTAGCAACAGGTCGCTTTATAATTTCCGGCCAATCTTCTTTTACCGGATATTTAATTGTCTTTATCATATTTCAAAAACTAATCAATGTTTTAAATTCAAAACCCATACCGTTTAGTAGCTTATTCTCTCATACAATCATCTTTTCTATCGGAATAATCAAAATTCCCTGAGCACCATTTGCTTTGAGTCTTTCAATAACATTCCAAAAATCATTTTCGCTTATTACAGAGTGTACAGAGCTCCAGCCAGATTCTGCAAGCGGTAAAATGGTTGGGCTTTTCATACCCGGTAATAATTTACAGATTGCATCCAGTTTTTCATTTGGTGCATTGAGTAATACATATTTATTGTTTTTAGCTTTTTTTACAGCCCGAATGCGGAACAATAATTTATCAAGGTTGTTTTGTTTTTCCAACGATAAATTTTTATTGCAGATCAATACGGCTTCTGATTTTAAAACTGTTTCCAACTCTTCCAGTTCATTGCTGAATAAGGTACTGCCTGAACTAACCAAATCACAAATAGCATCAGCCAATCCAATACGAGGTGCAATTTCGACCGAGCCGCTAATCTCCTGAATCGTAGCGCTGATATTTTTTTCTTTTAAAAAATCAGAAAGTACGAGTGGATAACTTGTCGCAATTTTTTTCCCGTTTAAATCATTGATGATTTTTATACTTCCATTTTTAGGTGCGGCAACAGACAATCTGCATTTTCCAAAACCTAATTTTTCTACTGACTTGACGTCTTTATTCGTTTCTGCAACTACATTTTCGCCAACAAAACCAATATCTACTACAGCGTCCTGTACATATTCAGGTATATCATCATCCCGTAGAAAGAAGACTTCCAATGGAAAATTGGCAGCTTGTACTCGCAATTGATTATTTCCGTTGCTTACATCAATACCACATTCTTTAAGTAAGGCTATTGAGCCATCATACAATCTTCCTTTTTTTTGAACAGCTATTTTTAAATTTACACCATTGTCCATTTCAATATATTTTTTAAAAAATTTAATAAATGAAAATTGAGTATTGATCCTTGACCATTATTCTTAAATTCTTCAATTTGCAATAAAACAATTTTAAATAAAAAAAGGGCTTACCGTAGTAAACCCTTAAAATATTTATGTTTTCACATAATACCGTCATGGCTTACCTGTTGGCAAGAAATGATGATGATTATGTGTGAATGTTCTCATTGATGGAGCAAATATAGGCGAAATTTATTTTACACCTTGTTAGTTTTTGTTTCATTTTTAGAAACAGTCGGGCATCCGAACTTTCTTGAAGTGGCACATGAACTGATTACAACAACCAGTAAAAGGATACCCATAAAGGCGATAATTTTGTTTTTCATTGGTGGATATTTTTTTTATAAACGAAAAATTATAGATTTTAGTACCCGAAGATAAAGATTTGACTCTATCTGGCTTTAAAGTTTATATTTGCCGTCCATTAATTTTTATATTTCATGCTCCAACTTACTAAGCCTCTTGCATTTATTGATTTAGAAACTACCGGTGTAAATCTTGGTTCTGACAGGATTGTAGAAATTGCCATTGTAAAAATTCTGATTGATGGAAGCCGTAGTGTAAAGCGGAAATTGATTAACCCGCTTATTCCAATTCCAAAGGGGGCAAGTGATATACATGGCATAACAGATGAAATGGTAAAAGATGCTCCTACATTTAAAGCTGCGTCACAGGAACTCAAGCAGATGCTTGATGGTTGTGATATTGCAGGGTATAACAGTAACCGGTTTGATATACCACTTTTGATGGAAGAATTTTTAAGATCTGATGTTGAGTTTGAGATGAAAGGCAGAAGACTGGTTGATGTACAGAATATTTTTCATAAAATGGAGCAGCGTACATTAAGTGCAGCATATAAATTTTATTGCAATAAAACTTTAGAAGGCGCACATGGCGCCGAAGTGGATGCCTCTGCTACACATGAAATACTGGAAGCCCAGGTAATCCGGTATCCAAATCTTGGCAACAGCGTTGACACAATAATTAAAGCAATCGGAGAAGAAGTGATCGTTGACTTTGCCCGTCGCTTTGTAATGGAAAATGGAATCGAAGTTTTTAATTTTGGTAAACATAAAGGTCGTCCAGTAGCAGATATACTAAAATCGGAACCTCAGTATTATGATTGGATGCTGAAAGGCGATTTTCCTCAACACACAAAACTTAAGCTGCGGGAAATTTATACCCGAACCATGCTTAAGAAAAGTTAACGAATTAATTTTCCCCTTACAAAAAATTAACAGGATTACTCTACCATTTTCTGTAAATTCGTTGTTCACTTTTTTTATGGTGGAAAAACTTGTTGTCATACCAACTTATAATGAGAAGGAAAATATCAGCTCCATTCTGCATGCTGTATTTGGATTAAATCAGCAATTTCATGTTTTAGTAATTGATGATAGTTCTCCGGATGGTACCGCTGAAATTGTAAAGGAACTTTTTTCAAAATTTCCATCACAATTATTTTTAGAAATAAGAAAAGGAAAACTTGGACTAGGTACCGCATACATACACGGGTTTAAATGGGCTATCGAAAAAGGGTATCAGTTTATTTTTGAAATGGATGCTGATTTTTCACATAACCCAAATGATTTACAACATTTATATGCCGCCTGTAAAAATGGCGGCGCTGATCTGGCTGTTGGTTCACGTTATGTGAATGGTGGCGGTGTCGTGAACTGGCCTTGGGATCGTATTGCACTTTCAAAAGGTGCTTCTTATTATACAAGAATGATTACGTGGATGCCGGTGAAAGATCCCACAGCCGGTTTTATGTGTTATAAAAAAGAAGTATTGGAAACTATCAATCTTGATAAAATACAGTTTGTTGGTTATGCATTCCAGATAGAAATGAAGTATGCTGCATGGAAACTTGGCTTTAGAATAAAAGAAGTACCGATTATTTTTCAGGATAGAACGATGGGTAACTCTAAAATGAATAAGAGTATTGTGAAAGAAGGTATACTCGGCGTACTCAAACTCCGCTGGAATAATTTATTTAATAATTACCGCAAAAAGGTAAAAAATATTGAGGCAACCTCACCCATTACACAGAGTTGAATTGTGAGAGTAATTTTTAAAAGGTTACTGCCTGCGAAATAATTTTTAACACAAAGTATATTGAATTATTTCTGAGCCAATCCAAGATTCGTTTGCAATCCATCCAGGCTTTTCAAATTATTTTGTTGCACATATTCTATCAATCCATCTGTTCCTTTTTTCTCAGCCCAATCAAAATGAATATCTCTTTCTCCGGCATAATTAAAAAGTGGTACACCAAAACCGCAGGACGTTTGTACTAAATCTATATTTGCTATTATCAGTTGCCGGGTGCTTGGGAAAATTTTAAAATGAGGTGAAAAAAAATCCCATTCCCTGGTATTTGGTAAAACAGCAAAACCTTTTCCATATAACCGTAAAATAGTTGGAGCCCCTTCATACGAACAAAATAGAATAGTGATTCTTCCGTTCTCTAAGGTATGTGCCGAAGTTTCATTACCGCTGCTGATAAGATCCATATAGCCAACCTGATGATCATTCAACACACGAAAACAATCCAATCCTTTTGGAGAAAGATTTATTCTGCCATCGGCACTTAACGGAGCTGTACTTACAAAAAAGATATGTTGCTTTTCTATAAATTCTTGGTGTGCAGGTTTGATAGCGTCATGCAATTTTCCCATTTTGATTATAGCATTTAGTTATTTTATTACTTCTATCTTTTTCATTCGATACAAATTTGATCAGGAGTCGGGTTTATTTTCTATAAACTCATTTGAATAGATTCTAAAAAGAAGAACGATATAGTTCACAAGTAATGGACCGAAGATTAAACCAATAAATCCAAACAGTCCCAGACCAACTAACACCCCGAGAACAGTAACTACCGGATGTATATTCCCCATTCTTTTTAGCAGTGTAATTCTTGCTAGGTAATCAACATTGCCGGTAACTATAGCGCTGTAAAAAAAAAGCCAGGTTGCATTCCAGGTATCGCCGCCTGCATATAATGAAAGAACAAGTGGAATCCAGATAAGCATTGTTCCTACTACAGGGAAAAATGCAAATACCCCTGTAATAAATCCCCAAAGAACAAAGTCATCAATACCAAAAAGGAAATAGCCCAATGTAGCTGCAAGCCCCTGTATGATAGAAATTATCGGTATACCCAGTGCACTTGCTTTTACAATTCTTTTTGTTTCAGATGCCAGTATTTCTATATTATTATGTTTGAGTGGAATAATAATGCCCAGGTATTGTTCCATTACTTTACCGTGAACAAGCATGTAGTACAACATGAAAAGCATGAGTACAAGGTTAAGAAGAAGATCTGCCGTATCATTTATCAGTTTCGGAAGTAGGCCAGATAACTTCTTCAGGAAAGCTGATAATTCATTTTCAGTTATAAATGTGAAACCAGTTTTTTGCTGTAAATCGGCCACCGCTTTTTTGGCTGTATTAATCATCAACGCGGGGTCATCCAAAAACAGCTGGATTTTGGGACCTAATAAAATAACGATTACATAAATAACCAGGCATAGCAGAAATACATAACCCAAAAGAAACAAACCTGCTGTCCATCCGTTTCTCCATTTGCGGTGATATACCAGTTGAAAATAGCTGCCACGTGAAAGTATATAAAGGGTTAATGCACCTAAAAGACCGGGAAGAAAAATATGCAATTGTGTTATGGATATTAAGATCAATGCTATCAGCAGTGACAATATCAGTATTTGTTTGATCTGGTTGTTAAAGCCGGGCATTTTTTTAAGAGGAAACAATTGAACTTAACTGAAAAAATAGAGTATTTTAATTAGATTGGTATTATTTTTCAACTTTATTTTTTATGAAAAACCGGGTTTAGTTTTTCAATCAGTTTTTCTACGCCCCGATGAATGGAAGATTCTATTTTCTCATCTGCAAGTTTAGTGAACTTCCTGCTAAGTAAACCTGCCCCATAGCCTAAGGCATCTGAAAGCAAATCTCCTGTTGATGATTTGGCAAATATTTTTTCAGTTAGCTTTTCTTTTATAAAACTTTCCGGATTCAAATGTTCTTTCAGTTCATTCCAGTTGATACGGATTTTTTTTTCCTGTTCCAATTGCCGGATACGAAGCTCCATTTTTTTAACTTCAAGATCATTACTATGTTTAGTCTTTTTCATTTTTACTATCGTTGTCAAATAAGGTTTTTAACAGCATATTCATAAGCGGTTTGCCGAGCAATTTATCCTTAGCCATCCACATTAATATACCCAACAGCAAACTGATAAAAGCCATAATTAAAAAGCCCAGCCACATGTTATCCAACCATTGGCCAAGGGCTATAGCTCCTGCCACACATAGCAATACAATAAAAAGGAAAAACACCAGAGCAACCATTAAAATCATTATTGCATAGGTTACTATTTTTGATAATTTTTCTGCAACAGACAATTTCGCCTGTGCCACCCTGATGTTGATATACTCTTTTAACTCACTAACAAGGGATTCAGCTTTTTTAAATGTTTCTGTCATTGTAATTAAATTCTAAAACAAATTTCAGGAAAATTCTTCAACTTTATCATTTACCCGGTTTAGTTGTTCATCAAATTTTTCCTTTCCAACTTTCAGATTGTGTTTGAATTTGTCAGCCAGTTTTTTGCTGGTATCGGCAATTTTATGTCTTGTCTCTGAGCCTTTATCCGGTGCAAATAAGATACCAAGCACACCACCAATTACAAATCCAGCTCCCAATGCAATGAGCACTTTAGATGTATTTTCCATAGTTGTCGTTTTAAGAATGAATAATAATTAACTATCAACCAAATTTACCATAAATAAGTTCTCTAAAAAACTGAGTTTGTTCATGCCTTTGAATGATAGTAATCAATCGAGCAAGAGCTGTGGCAGGCCCATAAAACCATTCATCATTTTTATTTCTGATGTATGAATTTTAATATACACTGGAATAATTGAAAAGTTATTACTTTGCGGTTTACAGACATGCACATATCTTACTTTAAGTTTTTAACACCTAAAAATTTATAATGAAACAATTTTTTATTCTATTTATTTCTTGTGTAATTATTTTAAATACAAATGCTCAACAGAGTAATTCTTTAACAGCAAAAGATTACCAAAATGCAGAAAATTTTATGGCGTATAATACGCAGCGTTTTATTGATAGAGGAAGTATAGCTCCAAATTGGTTATCGGGTGATAAGTTCTGGTATCGTACATTAACCTCTGAAGGTAGTGAATTTCTGTTAGTAGATCCTTCAAAAGGATCCCGTACCGCAGCTTTTGATCATAAAAAATTAGCGAACTCGCTTTCAACAGCAACAGGCCGGGTTTATACATCATCGATGCTGCCATTCCAATCGTTTCGTTTTTCTGCAGATGATAAATCAATTTCTTTCCGTGCAGATGGTAAACAATGGAAATGTGATTTGCAAAATTATACATTCACGATAGATACATCTTTGCAAGTTGGTAATACACAAAGATCAGTAGGTGGAGGTTTCAGAGGTGGCAGAGGAATTGAAGTTACCTCTCCTGACGGAAAAAGTTCTGCATTTATTAAAGATTATAATTTATGGGTAAAGGATCTAAAAAACAGCCAACAAAAACAATTGACAACTGACGGCATAAAAGATTTTGGATATGCTACTGATAATGCCGGTTGGAAAAGCAGCGATGGGCCCGTACTACGTTGGTCACTTGATTCAAAGAAGATTGCCACATTCAAACAAGATCAACGTAACGTAGGTGATATGTATCTCGCCACAACAAATGTGGGGCATCCAACTTTGCGTGCATGGAAATATCCACTGCCGGGAGATAAAGATATTCCGATGATACAACGGGTAATTATTGAAGTGGATGCACCTAAAGTTATTGTGCTTAACATTCCTCCGGATCCACACAGAGCATCACTCAGCGATGATATCTCAAGCAGTGGAACTTTTGATGATGTGAATTGGAGTAATGATGCATCAGAGTTAGCATTTCTTTCTACATCCCGTGATCATAAGCAGGAAAAATTTCGCATTGCCAACGCAACCACAGGAGAAGTTCGTGAAGTGTTTGAAGAGAATGTGCTGACACAGTATGAGTCGGGGCAGGGAGCCATCAATTGGAGGTATTTATCAACTACAAAGGAAATCATCTGGTATTCTGAAAGAGATAACTGGGGTCATCTTTATTTATATGATGCAACTACAGGGAAAATAAAAAATCAAATAACAAAAGGCGATTGGGTAGTAACTCGATTAACTAAAGTGGATGAGAAAAACCGTACTCTGTATTTCATGGCATGTGGCACTCAGCCGGAGAATCCTTATTTCAGCCAATTTTATAAAATTGGATTTGATGGAAAAAATCTCACTTTACTTTCACCAGGGGCAGGTACTCACCAGATCAATTTTTCGCCATCAGAAAATTATTTTATTGACAGTTATTCCAAACCTGATGTGCCCACTGTTACGGTGTTGCGTGATATGAATGGAAAACAGATTACGGAATTAGAAAAAACGAATGTATCAAGACTCAAAGCTACTGGATGGAAACCACCAACACCAATAACAGTGAAAGCATCTGATGGTAAAACTGATTTATATGGATTGATGTTTACGCCTTCCAACATCGATCCTAAAATGAAATATCCAGTTATTGATTATATCTATCCCGGTCCGCAGGGAGGAAGTGTGGGAAGCTGGGGCTTCAGTGCTTCAAGAGGTGATAACCAGTCGCTGGCTGAACTGGGTTTTGTTGTTGTATTGATTGAAGGCAGTGGTAACCCCAACCGTTCTAAAAGTTTTCATGATATGTATTGGCCAGATATGAGTACAAATACATTACCCGACCAGATTGCCGGCATCCGGCAGTTAGCACAGAAATATTCTTACCTGGATACCAATCATGTTGGTATATGGGGGCATTCAGGTGGTGGATTTGCTACAGCAGCCGCTATGTTTCGCTATCCAGATTTTTTTAAAGTAGGTATTGCTGAATCCGGCAATCATGACAACCGTAATTATGAAGATGATTGGGGCGAACGTTATATTGGTTTGTTGACCAAAGGTGCAGATGGTAAAGACAATTATGAAGCACAGGCAAATCAAACATATGCAAAGAACCTGAAAGGAAAACTCATGTTGGCGCATGGCATGATGGATAATAATGTGCCTCCGTATAATACGATGTTGGTTGTAGATGCACTGACAAAAGCGAATAAAGATTATGACCTTATTGTTTTTCCAAATGCGGGTCACGGCTTTGGTGCTGATTCTCCTTATATGATGCGGCGCCGCTGGGATTATTTTGTAAAAAATTTATTAGGCAAGGAGCCGCCAAAAAATTACCAGATGGAATCTAAATCGGATCCGCGGAATGGCGGGCAATTGCCGTTCTGATTAGTATTTTCTTTTATGAGTCAACTATATTCTCTATGGTAAAAAAAATACTACCGGTCATATTCTTTCTTTTTGTATTTAAGCTTCATGCTCAGGTACAACTCTCTTCCGGAAGTTTAAAATTGAAACTTGACAAGAAGGGATTTTTTACAGAATTCAGTAATACAGAATCGGGCAAAAATTATTTATATACTGATACCGTTACTCCCTTGCTAACTCTGATTAGCAATAAAGTTCATTTTCTTCCTTCTTCATTAGTGTATAATAAATCCGGTAATTCAATCAGTTTAAAATATGAACTAGCAGGGGTTAATATTGATATTAAAGTGTTGTCAAAAAAAACACATATGGTGTTGGAGATTGTGAAAGCAACACCTGAAAAAAATATTGATGCCATCATATGGGGACCTTTTCCAACAACGATTAAAAAAACGGTTGGCGAAGTAATCGGTGTGGTACGGAATGATGAAATAGCCATCGGCATGCAAGTGCTGAATGTAAAAACATTGGGTGGCGATTATCCGAATACAGAAGGAAGCAGTTGGGCCAGGGGCATTGCAGCATTATCACATAGTTGGGGTAGTAGTCTGCAGGCTTATACTATTAACCGCAACCGCGAACGTAATGTAGATGCATGGGGTGGTGAATTTAAAAACATGCCGGTGCCGCCAATGAAAGGAGAGTCAGTTGTTGGAAGTAAGATTGATTTATTTACTTGTCCCGAACCAAAAACGCTTGATTGGATAGAAGCTATTACCATTGCTGAAAAATTACCTTATCCTACTTTTAATAAAACATGGTTTAAAAAATCATCGCTGTTTGGCAAGTCATATCTTATTTCTTCTTTTGGTGAAAAAGATGTTGATGAAATGATTGCCTATACAAAAAGAGCCGGTTTGTTTTCTCTTTATCATGAAGGACCTTTTAAAAGCTGGGGTCATTATCTGCTCGATACTGCAGCTTTCCCCAATGGAAAAGAAGGGTTAAAAAAATCGGTGGACAAAGCACATGCTGCCGGTTTACATTTTGGTGTACATACACTCACTAATTTTATTAATACAAATGATCCCTATGTTACTCCCGTACCGGATGACAGATTGAGTGTTACAGGTTCTGCGCCGTTAATGAAGGATATCGATCTGCAGCAAAAAGAAATTGAAGTATCATCTCCTGAATATTTTAACCAGGAAAAAAATAATAACCTGCATACGGTAAAAATCGGTAAAGAATTGATTCGTTATAAATCTGTAAGCAGCCAACCACCCTATAAATTACTCGATTGCCAACGGGGAGCTTTTGGTACAATTGTATCATCTCATAAAAAAGGAGAAACGGTTGGCAAATTGTTTGACCATGCTTACCAGGTATTTTTTCCCAATCTTGATATGCAGCGTGAAATTGCTCTCAACATTGCCAACTTGTTTAATGAAACGGGTATTGATCATTTTGATCTGGATGGTCATGAAGGTTGTCTTGCTTCGGGACAAGGTGATTATGCTATAGAACTATTTGCCAAAGATGTATTTGATAATATGAAGCATGAATTAATTTTTGGTACAAGTAATAGCGAAACCTTTTTCTGGAATATCGGATCCTATTACAATTGGGGAGAACCCTGGTATGGAGGGTTTAAAGAAAGTATGCAGCAATATCGGATAGATAACCAGGGCTTGTTCGAAAGAAATTATATGCCACATATGTTGGGTTGGTACTTATTAAGCGAAAGCACAACGATGCCTGAAATGGAATGGATGCTTGCCCGTGCAGCCGGATACAATGCAGGCTTTGCAATGGTAGCAAGACCCGCTGCATTAAGAAATAATCCACTTACACCACAACTGCTCGATGCAATTCGTGAATGGGAAACTGCACGAACCAGCAATGCATTTAATAATGCGCAACAGGAACAATTAAAAAATCCTAAGAATGAATTTCATCTTGAAAAAATAGCAGGAGGGAAGTGGAATCTTTATCAATACGCTTTGTCACCATTATTTATTCATGAAAAATTTGAAAGGCAGCCCGGTGAACCTACTCATACTACATGGAAATATATACAAGATGCAAAAGAGCAAGCATTGCAATTCCGGTTAAATCTATCCGGAAAAACAGGCGGCATAAGAAATATTAAAATACAGTTTGATAATTATGCCGAAATGAATTTACCCATTGAATTAAAAGCCGGAGAAAGTATTGTTTGTGATGGAACACAGGAACTCCGGTTATATAATGAAAACGGAAAGCCGAAAGGAACTTATCATTTAGCAAATCTGCCACCGGTAATTTCACCCACATCACATACCATTACTTTTGATTGTACTTTTTCTGATGGCGAATCTCCAAAAGTGGAAATGCAGTTCAGGGGTTTGGGAAAAATGGAAATGATAGTTGCAAAAAAATAATAGCTATCTGTTATTTTTTTTTATTCTTTTGCACATCCCATAATATTTCGGAGAACACAGTAGAGAATGGGGAACACTTGCCATGGCAAAAGAAAATTAAACAGTCTTCTTAGGCGGTAAATCAAAAGCAATCGCTTCATGTTCAAAATGCCCATTATGAGAGCCATCACAAAACGGTTTATTTTTTGAAAGGCCACAACGGCAAAAAGAAACAATTTCTCTCCCTTGTAAATTATAAACACCACCGTTTCTATCCACTACTTCAAAATTGCCTTCTACTTTTAAAGACCCGTTATTATTTACGGTGATTTTTGTTGTTGACATTATATTTTTTTTAAAATTACTTACTAAATGAAAACTATCGCTAATTAAAATAGTTTTTTTCCATGACAGGCTAAAAAATAAATTGGAAACCCCAAAGGAACTGAGAATATATTTATCGCCCAGCCAAATATCCAGTCTGTTTGTTGTTCGATGGACTTTTAATACGCCATTTTTTAGAATGGTAAATAAATAGTTCAACAATCATTTATTACTTTAACTTGGTATTCTAAAAATGAAAAAATATGAATCCAAACAAAGCATTATGGGAAAAAGGTGATTTCACACGTATTGCCGAAAGCATGCGTGAAAGCGGTACATCATTGGTTGCACAATTAGGAATTAACAACGGTCTTAACGTACTTGATTTGGGTTGTGGTGATGGCACCACAGCGATACCTGAAGCAAAACTCGGAGCTAATGTTTTAGGCGTTGATATAGCAAGAAATCTTGTTGAAGCAGGAAACCAACGTGCAAAATCTGAAGGGTTGACAAATTGCATATTTCAGGAAGGCGATGCAACCGATTTAAATGAGCTGAAAGACGAGAGTTTTGATTTAGTAGTAAGCATCTTTGGTGCGATGTTCGCTCCCAAACCATTTGATGTAGCTAAAGAAATGGTTCGGGTTACACGCAAAGGCGGAAGAATAGTTATGGGGAACTGGATACCGGGAGACCCAACACTTGTAGCACAAATATTAAAGATAAGTTCTGCTTATACACCCCTACCACCGGAAGGCTTTATTAGTCCTATGTTATGGGGTGTAGAGAGTAATGTTACAGAACGTTTCGAAAATGCTGGCGTCGCGAAAGAGAACATATCATTTGCCAGAGATACTTTTACATTCAATGCACCTTATTCACCAACAGAACTCGTCAACACATTCAAAACCTACTACGGGCCTACTATGAATGCATTTGAAGCAGCTGAAAAAAATGGCAAAGCTTTAGAATTGCAAAATGAATTAGAAGTTTTGTTTAATAGCCAAAATAAAAGCAAAACAAGTAATACCACTTCCATACCTGCTACTTTTTTACGGGTGACGGTTATACGGTAAGTAATTATTTGTCTTTTTGTTTTGGCAGTTCTGTTACCTGTTATCTTTAATTTGAATGTAGACTAGTGCTTACTAATAAATAAAAAATTGAATAGTTGTCCATTGTTTCCCCAAATAATCGGAGCAAGTGTAACGATAGACTGAAAAGAAGTTCACAGCCCCGTTGACGTTGATGGTTAATCACACCAGTCCCTCAGCATTGCGGGGAAACTTACGGAAATTAAGGAGTAATAATTTATGCCTTGCTTATATAAATTCTATTGATTCAATGTCGAGTTGGAAAGGGCCTTCCTTTTTTTCATTAGTTGAAATTCCGATTCTGAGTATGCTCTCTAATATTGATTTATTTGCTTTAATCCCCGTTGGTTCACTAATCACTTCTTCAACAAAATTATTCAGGTTCAGAGAAACTGTTTCCCATTTATTTATTTCTTTAGCACTGAATTCATGTTTATAAGCAGGCTCATACCATCTCCGGCTATTCTCCAGTGTAAAGGCATATTTTTGATTAGTAGATCTGAATGTTATTCTCACTGTTTTATAGGAAGACAAGTCAAGTTTTCCGAAATACGATTTTAGCGAAACAAAGCCACCCCGGTTTTTCATTGAAACGGTTCCCTTAAGAATAACAGAAGTACTTCCATACTCAATTTGTGCCTCAGATACTCCACCCATTACTTTATCGCTAAGAATTACCCAATTACTGGTTCTGGATGCTGAGGTTCCAAAATCTATTTTATAGGACTCTCCGGGTAAAAACAAAAATACCGGTAACAGCAGGGATAGAAATTTCATTTCTTATACTTTTTAATACTAACAATCATTTCAGGAAATTGTTTAAGTTTAATAGTATGATGTCCTGCTTTCCAGGGTGAGTGTCAAATAGTCTCGTTTTAGATGAAATGTTTTGGGGCTCCTAAAAAAGGCGGGAACAGCAAGCAAATTATTAAGATATAAGACCTGGTAAGGAAAGAACACCTTTTTCATAATACGTATTCTTTTAAAACTCAATAATAATTCCTATTGTTGGCGTTACAAACGGATCATCATTTTTTACTCTTGTTGGTATTGCATTACTGCCATTGGCCTTAATTGGTAAACCATCTGTAGTTTCAAAAGCTGTATTGGCCGCATTTCTTTTAAAGGTATATTCTGGTATAGCAGGATTTTTTGCCACATACCAGTTAGTAACGTCTAAAAACAAATCGATGGTTGTTTTCCTGAAGTTCCATTTTTTGTCGATACGTACATCGCTGCTGTTGAATCCTGCAAGACGATTGTTATTCAGTTGTGCGTAGTTTAATGTGCCAACACCCTGTGACAAATAATTTAATCTTGAAAGTGTTTCATCAAACGGTGTAAAAGGTGCACCGCCCTGGTAACGGAATTTTAAACCCAATTCCCAGTTGCGTGGAAATTTATAACCCCATGTTACACTTAGTAAATGCTGATTATCCCAGCTACTGGCTATATATTTTGCATCCCTGCCCGAATAAAGACTCCGGTAAAAGGTGTAAGAAAAAATGCCGAAGAAATTCTTGGTGAGTTTTTTTTGTACAAAAAATTCAACGCCGTAAGCTTTCCCTTTTCCATTGGTAGTTATTGCTTCGTTGCCAAGTAGGGTAAAATCTGTACCAAGATTTGCCAATGAAATTCCATTGCGGTTTGATACAGGTACATTGCTGTATTGTTTATAAAATCCTTCTATGGTAAAACGTAATCCATCGTTGGGCAAATATTCAAATCCGGTAGTATAGTGATTGCTGCGTTGATACTTTGCATTTTTATTAACCAACACATTATTATTATCGGCAAACCCAAGAATGGTATAAGGCGGAATTTTATAATACGTTCCAACAGATGAATTCCAGGTCCATTTATCTGCCAACACATAGCTAAAAGAAATGCGTGGCGACAAAGTTTGTAAACCATTCATACCATCTTTTGTAAATGTATTCATATCTGTACGGATACCGGCACTGATACCAAGACGGTTTGCAGCAAAGCGTTTACCTGCCTGTACAAAAGCACCCAATCTTAAAAAAGTTTTTAATGGGCTGGTGAAATTTGCACTTACAGCAGGTTGAACAATTGTACCACCGTCATCACGAATTTCTTTACGGATTACACTATATGTAGAGTTCGAATAATCCGCTAATTGAGCAGAAGCACCATACGCTACCTTCCAGCCATTGCGGTTTTTATTTAAATCAAACCGGAGTTTGGTTTCTTTTTCCGCACTTACAATATCCAGCGATTTATTGGCAGCCGTTGGGTTTTGATTGTCCTCATACTTTTCAATATCATTATTAAAATCCGTACGGCTCAATGCCAGGTTCCAAAAACCATTAGTAATGTTTCTTTTTAACGAGGCTCCGATAGTATAGTTCCATTGATTTACTAAAACATTGGAGTTGATAGTATATAATTTTTCTGGAGTGGCATCTTTCGGAGCTTCAAAACGGAATTCATCAATAGCTCCTATACCCAGGAAAGTAAGTGTTGTTTTTTTATTGATCTGGTGTGTAATTTTTGTTTGAAAATCCCAGTAGTTGGGACGAATAGGTAAATCAAGTGCCTTGAACAACAACTGCAGGTATGAACGACGTGCCGATGCAAGGAAAGTAGTTTTCTTATTTTTTGACAAAGGACCTTCCATTGTTAATGCTGCTTCAGTAGCACTCAACCTGATGTTACCCTGAAATTGATTCGGGTTGCCATTTTTTTGTTTAAACTGAAATACAGAACTCAGTGCATTATCATAGCGGGCATCAAAAGCCGAAGAACTCAGTTTTACATCTTCGATAAAACTTACGTTTAAAATTCCCTGCGGCCCCCCGCTGCTGCCCTGTGTTTGAAAGTGGTTAATAACCGGCACTTCAATACCATCTAAATAAAATACATTTTCATTAGGTGCACCACCCCGGATTATAATATCGTTTCTGAAACTGCCGCCCTGTTGGCCACCACCTACGCCGGGCAGCGTTTGAATTACTTTGCTGATGTCGAAATTACCACCTGGATTGCTTTTGATTTCTTCACTTGTTAATCGTTGCACACTCAAAGGCGTTTCTAAAGTGGCTGCCCGTACTGTTCTTTTGTTTGCTTTAATTACAACTTCGGTTAACGAAGTGGCACTTTGCTCCAGTTCGATAGTATAGTTATTTTCATTTCCACTATTAATTACAATATTATAGAGTGTAAATGTTTTGTAGCCCACTTTACTGATTTCAAGATTGTAACTTTTTACCGGGATGCCGGCAATCCTGAATTTGCCCAAACTATCTGCAATCGTTCCTTTTACAGAGCCATCTAATTTTATGGATGCACCTTCAAGGGGTTGTTGTGTAGTTTTATCCACTACAAAACCCGTAATGCTCCCTGTATTTTGAGCATATGAAATTTTGAGAAAACATAAAGCAAAGAATAATATTATAGCCTGTTTCATTTATTCTATTGTTTAAAATTAATTATTCGTAGCATTTTATACTATAATGCTTTTGGAGCCAAAAAGTTCATTTTTGGTTTAAATAATTATTAGAGGAAAATTAACAGTTAAGTCAATCAAAAATTCAGTGGAAAAACATACAAATATCAAGGACTATTGATGAATAACTAATCATACTTGGCTGTCAGGTGCCAGATGGGTATGTGGGCGGGGCTGTGGCATTCCGATTTTTATTCCCGATATTTATCGGGACAGGATGGAATAAGCTTCGCCCTACATATTAGGTTTCGATACAGAATAAAAAATACTACTTCGTCATATGGTATTTTCTTGCCTACCGGCAGGCAAGCATTCATTTTTTTTTGGAACACTACGGACAATCGGGAGACCATGATGGAACTGAAATTGTTTTCAATCGTTGTAAAATTTATCATCTTTCCATTTTACAGGATTATTTATAATGTAACCAGAAATGCGTTGATATGATTGTTCATCACGAATGATGTGTTCGTAATAATTCCGTTGCCATAATTTTCCCATGTATGGTGCGGGGTTTACCTCTGCCCATTTTTGTTTGAATATTTTCAAACATTCATTTGCCACCAACGATTTGTATGCGCCAATAATATCACCAACAGATTTCGAATTTCCGGTAGGGGCGGGGCTTGCCCCCGCCCTAATTTCATCCGTAATCGAATTATCATAATGGGCAATCGAATCATCATTATAAACAATCGCATTATCATTATTTACAACCGCATCATCATGGTCAGGGATGTTTGTGTTATTTTGGGTAGGGGCAGGGTTTACCCCTGCCCATGTTTCATTCGCAATCGCATTATCATTATTTACAACCGCATCATCATGGTCAGGGATGTTTGTGTTATTTTGGTTAGGGTTTACACCTGCATTTTTTTCATCCGCAATCGTATTATCATCGGGGGCAGGGGTGAACCCTGCCCCTACATCCGTCAACACAATTATCCCGTGTATATGATTTGGCATTATTTGAAAAACATCCAATTCAATATTCGTAAATCGTTCCGGTAATTTTTGCCATTGTTCATAGGCGATAGACCCCAATTCATTCAATTCCATTTGGGCACCCGCAGGGGATGCGCCGGTGATTTCTCCAAATAAACATTTTCTATCCTGTATACAAATGGTAATGAAATACAAACCATCCTGCGAATAATCATATCCTTTCAGCCGGATGCTTCTGCGATGATGGATATTTGAATTATACAACATTGTTTGATACCATACCGGAGACATCCTTGTAATGGTATTGATTTTTAATCGTGATTTTTTTTCGTCAATAAAATTTGCATCGGCCCTTTTTCTTCTTCTTACTGATAACCCACGCTTACACTTTCTTTTTTTAAAGATTAATAGCAAGACACCGAACAGAAGAATGATTAATTAAGCCAAAAATGTTTATTG
>JANPEU010000458.1:0-2316 GCA_031423175.1 Bacteroidota bacterium | reverse complement strand
TATATCGCTGATACAAATCGCCAAGCAAGGCAAGGTCATTCTTGCTTTTGTACTGTATAAGCAATTCTTTATCAGTCAGCGATTGGTTTGATATGTTTTTCAGAAACGACAAGGCTATAAAAATATAAATAATAATTCAGGCGGAGTAAATAAATAACTGACGCGGAAAATATTTTCTTGCTGCTTTATGTAATGTTAAATGTTCCGCATCTCAGATATAAGCCGCTGCCTAATAATCTTTTTTCAGAATCAGCAATGCTGGTTAGCGATTAACGGAGTCCTGTTTCTACGGGACTCTCTTTTAACTTATTAAAAAATAAAACCAAATAGCATGAGAAAAATTTATCTATTCATTACTCTATTTTATTTTTTGACGGGTTACAGTCAAATAACCAGTTCAGATAGTTTGCAAAAAGGAAATGCCTCAGGTTTTGAAGCTATTTCAATTGCCAACAAAAATGTCCGGATGAATTTTAGATGTCAAGGAACTATTTCATCTGCCTGGGAGCCTCTATTAATAATAGATGGAATAGTTCATAAATTCAGTTATATGGGCGAGTTGAATCCCGATGATATTGAATCATTAACTATTTTAAAAGTTGCTGAGTGTTCAATAATGCACGGAGGAGATGGCGCCAATGGGGCAATTATAGTTTCAACAAAGTCTTCCAAAACACGCCAATTTATTATAAAAGATTTTCAAGATGGTAAACCTATAAACGCAGCAACTGTAAAATTCATTTCTCAAGAAAACAGAAATGATTCAATTGAGTTAATAGCAAACGAAGGAGGCATGGTTGAAACCAATAAACTGAAGCTTGGGGAAGATTTCAAAATAGAAGTTAGTTCAGTGGGCTATAATTCTTATTCAACAATAATTGAGAATAAATATTCAAAAGGAGTGCAATCAATTTTTCTAGAAAAAAAATCAACAGTTTGTAATGAAGTAATCGTTGTTTCTAATATTGGTAGGAATGGATGCCGTTTGGCTTGTGTATGTTGGGCAGTAAGAATAGGAGGTCTTAATGTTATAAAAAGAGATTCATTCGAAAAAGCTTCATTTATTTACCCCAACCCGGTTCAGCGAAACAATTCTTTAAATATCAGTTTGCCTGGAGATATTTCATCATCCTTTCTAATTCGTATCCATTCTTTATCCGGTGTAGTTGTTTACCAGCAAAAAATCAGCAGTAACAAAAGTAATACACTCAGAGTACCAGTAAAAGGTAACTGGATTGCCGGAATATATATTGTTCAATTAAAAAATGAAAATGGTAAATCTGCGAAACAGGAAAAAGTTATTATTCAATAATTAAAATAAAAAACCATCCCTTCCTGATCGAAGAGATGGTTTTCATTTTTTAGCTAATTTTTTTTATCCAAACAATCCACCTTTTTTCAAGCTTCTTATTCCTTCACCAATCTTAAATCCGTTTTGATAGACTTCAATTTTATAATCGCCGGTTTGAAAATCATTTTGACGAATCGGTAGCTGTACATTACGTCTTGTACCTTGCTCGTACTGAATATTTATTTTGGAAGTAAATGTTTTTTCACCATCCTGTCTTGTAGTTAAATTGCCACCGCCTGTTGCAGGATCAGAAATTACTTTACCATCCGGTGCAGTAACCATGATATATAAATCTGCAGGTCCGCTTTTGGTTATTCTGTTTTCCACATCAAATGATACTACAAGCTTATCAACTTTTTTTGATGTAGTTGTATTTTTTTCTTTACCATTTTTTCTTTCATTCACGGGTGTGATTTGGATATTGGATGCAGCAAAGGTAGAACCAACATCTACTGTTTTTTCTAATTCCACTTTTTCAGTTTTTGTGGTTGCAAGATTTGTTTCCAAATCAGCCTTTTCAGTTTTCAATGTAGTATTTGCGGTATTGAGTTCCTGGTTTGCAGCAGTTAATTCAGTTACCTGTGTCTGCAATGTTGTAATCTGATCATTCAATTCAGTAATCATTGTTTTAGCTTTTGTAAGCTCGGCCCTCGTGGCATTTCTATCGTTTAATATTCTTTTGATTTCAGCTTTCTTAGCATCTATTTCTTTTTTTAATTGATTTTGCAATGCTGACTTATCATTGGAAAGTGTATTGTTTACACCGGTAATAGAATCCAGCCTGATTTCAGCATCATCATATAAGGCTTTTAATGAATCCCGCTGAGTCATATATCCAACGCCCTGTGTATTGGATTGCAGTATTTCTTCTTTGTGTTTACTTTGGTTTACCAGAAAATAAGCCCATGAACCTATCAGTAACACTGCCAAAGCACCAATAAAAATATTTTTATTGTTATTGCTTT
>JANPEU010000457.1:0-3437 GCA_031423175.1 Bacteroidota bacterium | reverse complement strand
TGTGGCCTTCACTTCATTCGTAGCCTGGTATTTTGTCCCCCGTTGTTACACAAATCTTTTAATTCAGTCGTGCGGTAGGGCATTTTTCATTGCCTGCTCTCTCCACTTACACTGCACTGAGCACACTCTTTGACTGGCTTTGGGTGTGGGTTGCAAGTGCGGCCAGGCAATGTGTGTGCGATTTCGTAGCTGTCATTTCAACCCCTTGATTTATTCATTTACCACTAATTCTTCATCCCAAAAATCAAAATTGGAAAGTCGTTGCCAAATGAAAAACTGGCTGGATACTGAGCAGTACCCTTATATTTTGCAGACAGTTCAGGCACCCGTTGTTCTATATAAGTGCTTAACTCCCGAATGGTAAGTGATCCGTCCGATATTATTCCAGCATCTTTTCCTTGAAGAGCCTCCAGCAAAGAATAGGTGAAAACCCCATGACCAAGTTGGGCAAATTCAGTAGCAAATTGCTCTGAGCCTGCTGCTGTAAGCCAGAACGTGCCGGTGCTCCTGGCCAATTGCCCGATAGCTTTTTCCTCTGCGGCCCCGCGGGTGACTGCCGAGTTTAGCGCTCCGGCAGAATGACAGGCATCAATAATGAATACCTGTTTTTGAGCATTAATGGCCATGGAAAGTTTTTTTATTTCACTGGCTGAAATTGCTTTTTCTTTTAGCAATGTTTCATTCCCATAAAGTTGAGTCACATCTTGAGGAACAATATAGAATTCGTTGGCAGGGGCTTCGCTCATGGTGCCATGTCCGGCATAATAAAAAATAAACATGTCTTGCTCTTGCACCGTACTGCTCATCTCGTTGAAAGCATTGATAACATTTGCTTTTGTCGCCTGCCCTTCAAACAAGGTTTTTACGACTATGGATTCAAATAAAGCTGCCCCGCCTTTCTCCAACTGATTTTTTATGGCCGTTGCATCCGGCAGGGCGTAGTTAAGTTCATAGCGTGGGTTTTGATATTTATTGATGCCCACCACCAGGGCATACAGTTTGGCTTTAGTTTTATCCTTCTCAGAATAGGTAACAGTCAATTTACATTTCTCAGAGTCCAAACCATCCTTAGTACTGGCTATGGCATAGATTGAATTAGCGTCCCCAAACAATGAATTTAAACTCGCGCTAAATGTGTAGCTCGCTGTGCCATTGGCCGGTTGGTTGCCCACTAATTTTCCATTATGATAGAGCCGTACTTCTTTAATACGATCCATGTTGGCTGTAACTTTCAATTGCAGGGTAATACTTTTCTGGATTGAGCTATAGGTTGCCAAGCTGCCAGCCTCTCTTGTCACGGTCTTATCATTTACATTGAGCCACTCTAACGCAGGCACTTGCTTCATGTCCTCATCAATGGTAACAGTTTTAACAGCATTGACCTCGGGCGCTATGGGTTCATCGCCATTTAATATAGTGTAGAGCAATCGAGGTGTATAATATTTATCGAACGATGATTCAACAGAGGCAGTGCGAACGAGCTTGTCCCCATCATATTCCCTCCACTCCAGTTTTTCGAAAGCGCCCTGGGTGCCATCAATCCGGCCATCTTTGGCAATGACTGCCCAATCTTCCATGTCGGTAAAAATGCTAGCGACCACCTTGCGTTCTTTAGAATTGAATAAACTCATAATGCCTGTGCTATAAGGAATCAAACAGAAATCGCCTCCGTTAATTTTCAATAATGGACTGACACTTTTCCCGCCCTTTATTGCGAGATCAGCAACTTTTACTATGTATGTATCTTTCGTTTCAGTTAAAATCTGACCGGAAGCAACATCAATAAGTTTTATAGTTCCGCTATCAGAAACAGAAATCAGATACTGCCCATTATCAGTAATTTGGGAATGGAGTGAGAGGTTGGAAAATTCTTTTATGGTGCTTAACCCGTCTGGGCTTAATATTTTAGCAGAATAAACCATCTCATTTGCTCCCAGTTTGTATTTCATTAAACTACAAAATAACCTATTGTCGTTGAGTATAAGGACATCAAGTGGCATTTCTTTGAATTTTATCGTCTGCAATAATTTGCCACTCTGAATATTATAGATTTTGATGTTTTTTTGTTTGGGATTTCCTCCATATATCTTAGTGCCATCAGGAGATAATTTTCCGATATTAAAATCGAACTTATAGATAATTTCAAATTTACCGATCTTTTCCTCAGCCAAGACAGAAGAAAGTTTTTGTAAATCAGATGATGCAAACCCCCAATATTTTCCAATTGGAGAATAAGGGTAATAACCTTCTGGTGGTTTGCCCATATTTCTTTTTTCATTATTTCCGAGCATTAAAAAATATGGGGCGTTTGCCACTTCACTCATATATTTCCCTGTCTCAAGCCACTGATTTAACTTTGAAAAATCAGCAACAATCAATTCATTTTGAAAGTAGCTTGCACTAATTCCATCTTGATTTAACTCCAATCTTCCATTTTTCAGGTTAATTATTTTAGACGAGTAAGCAGATTTTATTTGCTTATAATCCTTACTAAAGTCCGTTTTGAATGTGGTTATCGCGAGCCTACTGTTGTTTTCACTTACAGAAGGCTGAACAAATACCATGTTATTGCCCGCTTCCTTTTCATAATCTTTTTTCTCCAAGTATCGCACGGTTTGAGCTATGGAGGTATATGTACTCAAAAGCAATAAAAGGGCAATAGTTAGCTTGTTCATTTAGTAAGCTTTTGATTTAAGCATAATTGGATGAAGCAGGGAAAGCCAAACTACGGTTAATCGCATGCAACAAACAACATTCTTGAAGCATTAGATTTAGGCTCTCTAAATACTCTCTGCCGGGCGTCTGCATATACGGGGGACAGACTTGCTTTAAAACAGCATTGTTCATTGTCAATATTTAAAGCCTCCTAATGTCGCAAGAACCAATTTTTTAATTCACTATACCTTTTATTATCAGGCGGGCGGGTTTGGCTCTTACCATAGCTTTGGTGTCGCGGTGGGTTTGCGCGGCTATGGCATGTGCCAAATGAAGCGGGGACTTCGGAGGAGAATCTTTTTAAAAATGCGAAGGGTCGGCTGTATTACTTTTTACTCAGTCCCATGTTTTGGGCGGTCGTTTGTCAACCGTCTTGCGAGTCGCGTACTTGTCCCCGTGGGAAATCTTGCTAAAAAATTGTCAGCCGTTTTTTGAAACTGAATTTTTGACCAGCCACATTGCCACCAACGTTTTGCTAAACGCAGTTGCGGGATTTTGAAATTGTTTCTGTCCCACCGGTGCAAACTAAGTTTAGTGATTACTTTCCATTGGCAAAACGTTTCCCCGCAATTGTGTTTAGCTTTTGTTGAACTAAACCTTCGGTGGTTTATTGTGCGCACTTGCAAAACAATGCGAGACTTACTAACTTTTACTAAAAACTAATTCCGGTACGCGATTGAGACGTGCTCGGATATCAACTTAGTCACCTTCCATTCATGGAC
>JANPEU010000456.1:0-6549 GCA_031423175.1 Bacteroidota bacterium | reverse complement strand
CATAACAACCCTATAATTTGTATATTTATTATTGGTATTGTGAAGAGGGAGACTACGGACATCGGGGATTTCTTACACATTTTCGAGATTAACTATATTTGAAAATGGTAGAGCCTCATAGCAGAGTTGTTGGTAGGCTAAGCACAATGCCCACGCATCATACCAACAAGGGCGTGCTGCTTTCATGATGGCTCGACCAACAACGGCAAAAGGGTAGTGAGCCATTCATCACCTGACCAAAAATAAAATTTCTAAGCCGTTGGTTTATATTAACCAGAGGTTTTAATTTACCCTGATTTCTGTCGTGTTCCAAAAAAGATAATTGAGAAAGGTTAACGAAAAAATAAAAGCCTGCTGAATCGTTCCCGAAGAATCGGGACAGGTATGTTTAGTTTTCAACTAAACATCGGCTTCAAAGAAGCCGGAGTTGATTATACACTTTATTTTTTTAGAAACGTATTTAAAAACCCCAACACATCCACCCCATCCGCATAGTCATCAATCTCCGGGCATTGGGCTTTGCCAAAGGAGATAAAATTTTTACCAACAACACATTGCAAATCTGTATTTTTTTCTAAATCAGTTTTTAATAAATCCAGATTAGAATAAAATTCATAGTTCAACTGGCTGATGGGAGAAAATACAGATTTGTTTTCCGAAAGAATGATAGACTCATTGGACATATAATATTTGCCACCAATGATTAATGCCGCAAGTTGATAATCATAATTGTTTTTATACTTGCTATGGTCTGCCAGGTAATTATATTTTTTAAATGTCTCCAGCATCGGCACAAAATCATAATTCTCCGGCACATAAATTTTGGTCACATTCCGGCAACCCAATCCAAAATATAAATAAACATCATTGGCTAATTGTTCAAGTTCATCAGGGGTTTCTTTTCCGGTTAATACAGCAGCTGAGGTTTTGTTTTTACGGATTATATGCGGGTATTTTCCAAAATAATATTCGAAGTAGCGGGACGAATTATTACTTCCTGTAGCAATATATGCATCACAGCCTTTCAGCATTTCTTCAAATTGTATAAAAGATGCAGCCACTTTTTCCCATTCAATTATTTTGCCGCATAAATGTTTAATAAGTGTTTCATCTTTCGATGATGCTTTAATGATGGAACGATGTCCGATGATAAAAGCGGATAAAAAATCGTGGAAGCCTACGAGGGGGATATTACCCGCCATTACGATGCCGATTGATTTAATATTTAATATTTCAGATTTTATATTCTTTGTCCAGTCATTCAATATTTCTGGTTTCAGAAATTTTGTAGCAATATTGTTTGTGGCCACTTCTATAAATTCGGGAATAAACCAGCCATTTATTTGTGAGGCTCTTTCTTTTGCCAAAGCCCATTCTCCATCGTCCGATAAAATATAACTGCCTAATTTGGATAATAAATCAATCCGGTATTGTAAATTCATCGGTGTAATATATATTTGACCACAAATTTAGTTTGCAACCTCTTAAATAAATTTTTTATGGCAATTAAGATTACAGAAGAATGCATCAATTGCGGTGCCTGCGAACCCGAATGTCCGAACAACGCTATTTATGAAGGCGGCGTAGAATGGGCTATCAGTGATGGCACAACCGTAAAAGGAAATTATACTTTATTAGATGGTACAGTTGTGGATGCTGATGCAAAAAATGCTCCTGTATCTGCAGATATTTATTATATCACACCTAATAAATGTACTGAGTGCCAGGGCTTTCATGAAGAGCCACAATGTGCCGCTGTTTGCCCGGTAGATTGTTGTGTGCCTGATGAAATGTATGTTGAAACTGTGGATCAGTTGATGAGTAAAAAAGCTTTAATGCATATTTAGAATGTGCTTTTCGTTCCGTTGAGGTTGGAAAAGTTGTGCAGAAAATTATTAAACTTTAGGAGTTTTTTTTAAAAAGCAAGCTAACTTTACGAAAAGGTTTTTTATATACTAGCAGTGTTTCGCTGCGATTAAAATGGCGGGTGATATGTTCCGTCAGTAAAAAGGTGAGGGCAATACAGTCTTCACCTTTCTTATTTCCCTTATCCCTGCTTGACCCGATTATTTCAGGAAAGGGGAGTAAGAAGCAGCTTTCAATAAATAAATCTTTTTTTAGCATTTCAATTTCCCCTTTCTTGGTTTTTTAGTGAATATTTGTAGTTCTAAAATCAGAAGCTCCGAATGAAGAAATGCATAGCCCTTGTAACCGGTGGTTTTTCCGGTGAAGCAGTCATCTCGTATAAAAGTGCAGTTACGATTGATAAAAACCTTGACCGTGAAAAATTTGAGGTTTATAAAATTGATATAAATCCCGCTGGCTGGTTTTATGTTTTAGCGGATGGTTCTAAAACAGAGATTAATAAAAATGATTTTTCATTGAACATCAATGGAGCTAAAATAAATTTTGATGCCGTGTTTATCGGTATGCATGGTACACCCGGCGAGGATGGAAAATTGCAGGGTTATTTTGATACATTAAAAATTCCTTATACCAGTTGCGATGCGGCCACTTCTGCCATTACATTTAATAAAAGATATACTGTTGCGGTTGCAAAGATGGGAGGCATCAATGTAGCAGAATCAGTTCATTTATTTAAACATACTACTTTCAATTGTTCAGATATACTAAAAAAACTTACACTGCCGGTTTTTGTAAAGCCCAATAATGGTGGTAGCAGTATTGGTATGAGTAAAGTGCATAAGGCAGAAGACCTGGAAGAAGCCATTGAAAAAGCATTTAAAGAAGATGATCAGGTATTGGTAGAACAAATGATACAGGGCAGAGAATTTACAGTTGGTGTTTTTAAATCGAAAGGAACAATTACTGTATTACCCATTACAGAAGTAATGACAGAAAAAGATTTTTTTGACTTTGAAGCAAAATACCAGGGCAAATCATCGGAGCAGACACCTGCAGATCTTGATGCTGCTTCAGCAAATAAAATACGGGAGGCTGCGCAAAAAATTTATGCCGTATTAAATTGTCGTGGCGTGGTTCGGATTGATTTTATTTATAATAAAGAAATGGATGTTCCGTTTATGCTGGAAGTAAATACCATTCCCGGTCAAACGGATATGAGTATTATCCCCCAACAAGTTCGTTCGTTGGGTTGGGATCTGAAAGATTTTTATTCAAAATTGGTAGAAGAAATAATTTAAAAAAAAATAAACACCGTGCTGAAATTTATCACTCACCGTCCGCTTTGGCTTAATATTCTGATTGGAATATTAATTGGCATTGGTTTGTTTACTGTTTTTATTTTGTCGCTAAATTGGCTTACCAATCATGGAAAGTCAAGAACAGTACCCTCCGTTATTGGAAAAAATTTTGATGAAGCAGTAATTCTTTTAAAGAAACAAGGATTTGATATTGTGGTTCAAGATTCAGTTTATGTTGATACCGTTGCAAAATTTACGGTGTTAAAACAATTTCCGGAAGGCGATGCGGTGGTAAAAGTAAATCGCAATGTTTATATAACCGTAAACCGTATTGTACCGCCCATGATCGAAATGCCCAATTTGGTGGGTTATAGTTTTCGAAGTGCCGAACTTGTTTTAAAAAATAATAATTTAAAATTCGGCGACACTTCGTTCAAATCTGATTTTGCCCGCAACTCAGTATTGGAGCAATTGTTTAATGGATCATCCATTGTACCGGGTACAAAAATCAGGATGGGAAGTACAATCGATTTTGTATTGGGAAGCGGAGTGGGTGAAGAAGAATTTTCTGTTCCGGGATTGAGTGGGATGACATTTAGCCAGGCGAAAGATGTTTTGGAATCAAATGGACTGGTTGTTTTGCCAATTGTTGATGCGGGTGTTACAGATACTCTCAATGCTTATATTTACCGGCAAGAGCCCGACCGTTTTGATGATGGAGGAAAAAGGTTGAAAATAAGAACTGGACAAATGATAACCGTTTTTTTGGGAGCCAATAAGCCAGTAATAGACTCTACCAAGATACAATTAGAACCTCTTTAAAATTTATTTATGCAAAATATTACAGTAGAAGAATTGAAAGCAAGAATGAATTCGGGTGAAAAAATAAATCTTATTGATTGCCGGGAACCTGATGAATATGCAGAATTTAATATCGGCGGCCAGTTAGTTCCGCTGGGAAAAATTACTTCTATGCAGGCCGATGAGTTGGATGAGATGAAAGAAGAAGAAGTAATTGTTCATTGCCGCAGTGGTAAACGAAGTGTAACAGCCTGTTTATTTCTTGAAACGTTAGGGTTTAAAAATACAGTGAATGTTTTGGGAGGTGTATTGGATTGGCAGGCCAGGATTAGATAATATGTTCAATTGTTTAAAAGTTCAAAAATTCTAATCTGAATACACTGAATTTCTTATTTACTATTCACTACTCACTATTTACTATTTACAGCTTCACATTCACCGAGATCATAAAATTTCTTCCTGCCATTGGGAAATAATAATTCTCAGTTGTTTGTTCTCCTCCGTAGATATAACTAAAAGTATATCCATTTGGTTCATATCTTTTACCAAACAGATTATTTACCTGGAGTATAAAATCTATTTTTCCTTTCTTTTTATTCGCATATGTATAGATAGTTCTAAAGTCCTGCACAAAAAAAGGATTCAGCATTCGGTTTTTATTTGATGTATTGTCAAGGTATTGTTTGCTTACGTTTTTGAATGGCAAACTGATTTCAAAATTTTTATATGGAATAAAATTGAATGAGCCACCTGCCACAATACCTGGGGAGAGAGCAATATCTGAAGTTGAGTATGTTTTTGTTTTTTGTCCTCCGTTATCATAATCATCTATAAACTCTGTAAAATTTAAAACCTTGTTTTTGCTGATAGCAATATTTGCCGTTGCATTGAACCATGAATTAAATTTAACCGATCCCTGTATTTCTATACCTGCCCGGTAACTTTTCGGAATATTTGTTCTTGTATAGGCGCCCACATCATTTATTTTTCCGGTTAATACTAATTGATCTTTATACTTCATGTAATACAAGGTTGCAGATACATCCCATTTTTGCTTTACCAATTCCGCGCCTGCTTCCCAGTCATATAAGCTTTCTGGTTTGGGTTGTTGATTAAGCTCTGCTTCAAAATCATCCCGGTTGGGTTCTTTATGTGCTACCGCATACGAAAAATATCCTTTCCATTTATTTTTAGCAAAGCTGATACCTGCTTTTGGATTAAAGAAATTGAAATAGTTATCTATAACTAAGGTGGGGTTATTTCTGAAGCCATTGATAGTATAATTTATGTTCCGGTATTGTAAATCATAAAACAAATGCCAATTGGTGGCAAAATGAATTTGTTCTTTCAGATAAACAGTAAAATCATTTTTATTTGCATTGAGGTTATACCAATTTTTGATTGCAGTTAAACCTTTTTCGGCCCAAATTACTTTTCCAAAATGCAAACCTTCATAACGGTTCACTGAACCGCCTAGTGTAATGTCGATAATTTTATTTTTGTAATTAAAGGAAAAAATATTTCCATAATAGTCATTGTCAAGCCATAATTGTCTTACCATATCTGAAGTGGTGATTGTATTGTTTGGATAAGACAATCCATAATCTGCATAATCCTCATCGGCTTTGTACTGTTCATAGTATCCTTTTCCTTTTATATAAAACAAAGCCGTATTGAAGTTTATTTTTTTGTTGAATGCATGCGTAAAAAAAAGCTGGTAGTGAGTTTGTTTGTAATTATCAGTTTCATTGTCATATGGTACTCCTGTTTTTTCTGTGCCGGCATAGTTTATTTTTCTGTTTCCAGCTTTTAAATCCATTTCTGAAATGCCATACCAAGCCTGATAAGTTTTTTCATTGCCTGTAAATACATTAAAACGCAAAGAAGATTTTTTATTAAACCAGGCAGTGGAGAAATAAACTGATTTCAATTTACTGCTTGCTCTGTCAATAAACCCATCGCTGCTTATTCTTGAAATCCGGAAATCGGTAATGAAATGTTTTCCGATAATTCCAGTGCCGGCTTTCAACGTATTTTTCCAGGTGTTAAAAGAACCCACTGAATTATTAAATTCTAAATAAGCGACTTCATTTTTTTCATTGCTGCTAAAATTGATCGATGCCCCGAAGGCACCTGTGCCATTAGACGATGTGCCCACACCTCGTTGTATCTGCACACTGCCAACCGATGAATTAAAATCAGGAAGGTTTACAAAAAAGGTTCCCTGGCTTTCAGGGTCATTAAAAGGAATTCCATTCAGTGTAATATTTATTCTTGATGCATCCGTACCGCGAATGCGGATTCCGGTATAACCAACACCATTTCCGGCATCTGCATTTACAACAACGGAGGGTGTTTGATTTAATAAAAAAGGAATGTCAACTCCGGTATTGATTTTTTCCAGCGTTGCTTTTGAAATATTTGTTTTGGTAAAAGGAGAATATTCTCCGGCACGGATAGCTCTTATTTCTACCGGCGTATGAACATAAAAACTATCAGCCTTATTATTTTTTTCCTGGCTAAAGGCAAGATGAACCATAAAAACAGCTATAATAAAAAAGATATTCCTCTTCATTTCCAAAAT
>JANPEU010000455.1:0-5325 GCA_031423175.1 Bacteroidota bacterium | reverse complement strand
AATTGCCCGAAAACAACTGCGGAGTTTTGTTACTTTCAATAATTGGCATTTTTTATTAAGAAGCTGTCTAGATTTGATTGTAAAGTTTTTCGTATGCTGTATCTGAACCACATAGACACATAAGACACATAGGGATACACATAGGTATTTCTATGTGTATTCTATATTTCTATCTGCCTATGTGGTTCAAAAAAACTAAATCTAGACAGCTTCTAAGATCCAATTGAGTTCAATCAAAAAAAATCAGATTTATCAGGTATAAAAAAAAGGAGTTGAAAGATCAACCCCTTCTCTTTTTTATTTTAAAATATTTATTATTAACGGGTTATTGCCAGTTTGTTTGTAATTCTTTGTTCTTTGGTTACAAACTCTGCAATATAAATTCCGGGTTTCAGCGTTGATACATCCAAAGGAATTCTGTTTTCGCCATACCCGATTATTACAGATTTACTTATTAAAGTTTGGCCCGAGAGTGATCTGATTTTTAAAATACCAACTGCATTGCTGCCTCCGCTGAATATGAGAACACCTGTATTACTGATTGGGTTGGGAGCAATCGTCATCTCATTTTTTGTAAGTGACAGATATATTTGTTTTATATCACTAAAACTTGATGAGCCATTTTTTTCAACCAATCGTAATCTGTAATATGTTTTTCCAGCTACCGTTGCATTATCAGTAAAGGTATAGTTGGTTATATTATTAGATGCTGATGCATTTTCAAAGCCAATTGTTTGCCAATCATTTTGATTCAGGCTACGCTGTATTTCAAAACCATCTGCATCGTCATCATTGATAGCACTCCATTTCAATTCTGCTTTTTTATCTTTTGTAAGCGTCACATTAAAATCGAGTAGATTAATTTTTAAAGGTACGTTCGTAGTAACTACAGGATAATCTTCCACTTCACCATCATCATACCATCCGGTAGAGTTACTTGTTGTCATGGCAGTACTGCCCGATACAAGACGGATCCTTAAAAAAGTATTTGCAGTACTATTCGGAATTTGCAACCCCATCCAGCTTAAAGTTACTACCTGAGTTCCGCTTCCGGTAGATGGTACTGAAACGATAACACCTTCTGATGCATCGAATACACCATTAACATTGTAATCAAGCCAACCACCTAACGTAGCAGCAGCACCCGTATTATTTGTAACAGTTACTGTTTGTACATGATTGTAAACTACATTGTTTGAATTCAAAATAGTCACGGTTCCTACACCATCTTCATCCGTTCCATCTCCCGATGCATTAGCTGATGTATTCTTACTCCACTCACGGTCCCATACAGAACCAATCATCAATGTTGAATTATTACAATGCTTTTGATGTACAGCAGGAGAAAGTGCTACCGCATCATAACTCGCAGGTGCATCACCAAAATCACATTTTGGTTTATAAGGATCGGAGGCATCACCCGCATTAGTTGCCCATGCCGGCGAACAAGTAGTAGTAGTAACATTTGTTGTTGCGCCTCTTGTTCCGTTATTATTATAAAGTGCAACCGCACTTCTGATCCAATAGATACTTCCATTATAGGTTTGCCCTAATTGCCCAGCTGTTTGTGGTGTAGTAACGTTGTTATAAGTTGCGGCAGTACCTGTTTGCATATTATAATGAATGTATTGATCAGAAAGTGTATTAATAGTGCCATGTGTAATAAGCGTACCATCTTTAATTGTAATATCACCCCAATCATGGAATGGACTTACACCTGTAGCACCCAATGTTCCAAATATCTGCGAATACGTAGTTGCATTACCGGAAACATCAAAATCTATTTTCCAAACCATTGACTCTGCTCCAGTATAGGATCCTCCATTAAGACCTTCAATACCGAGATACAAAGAACCATTGTAAAAAGCTGCCGCTGCTAATTCCACACCATTTGTAAAACAAGGAATTCCATAGGTAAAAAGATTTGGAATAACGGTGCTGATTGTAACCGGTTCTGTATTGAGATCAGCTTTTTTCAACTCTAAATTCGTAACAGAAAAAGCTGAATTATCCATTACATAATATAACCAATGATTAACCGGGTCATAAGCAAAGGAATTCATTTTATTACCATTTGTACCAGGGTCAGAAAAAAGATAATCTGCGACTGCAGTAGCCGGGTCCACCATATATACATGCAAATTTTGCGGGTTGGCTAAAAAATATGCTGGCTGATTTACTGGACCTGTGAATGGCTCTGTATAAGGTTGATAGTAGTTTACAGGAAAAGAAGGATTGGCAATACATGCTGAAATATCAGAAATAAAAAAATCGTTTGTATTCCCGTCATTACTAAAATTTAAAATGATAGTTTTAACGGGGCCTGCAATATCGACATTGATCGTACCATTTGCACTTGTATTTGCATACGCTGTACCCGATCCTCCACCTGTAAGCCAGTTTGCAGCAGGTGCTGTACCTGTTACTGTTGCTACGTTAGTTCCTGCAGTAGGATAAGTTGGGGTTAAAGGAATTATTGATGCAATAATTCCTGCTGGTTTAGTTAAAGTTATACTTTGAGCAGTACCTGCAGCATTGGTAGCTGTAGGGTTAAAAGTTATTTCTTGATCTACATCATAGACAGAAAATTTCAAAGCTCTAACTTCATTTGCAAAAGTCAAAGTAATAGTCATGTTGGCTGTCCCGGTTTTTATAAAATAAAGATCTTCACCGTTGCCATACGATCCGGTTTCGCCAGTATGTGTAGTTACATCCCCCCAAAGTGCAGTAGCACCACCAACTGGAATTGTTGTAGCAATTGTAAGTCTGTTACCGGAAATTCCGAAGTACTGCGTTTGCGCCATTGCTGCAGTAACAGGAGCATAACTTGCCGGAGGAGGAAGAACGGTTCCATAAACTGATACACCAGCTCTATGTAAAAAATCAAGATAGTCCCAGTTAATAGTATCCCTTGTATAACCGACAGCACATTGAGAAAAACTTTTTGTTGCGAGATTGAAAAAAAGAATTAAACCAATTAAAGATTTAATTATCATTTTTTTTCTGAATGGGGCAAACGGGTTTTGTAAAAGTAGTTTCATTTGGTATGGATGACTTTAATTCGAATGGATTGTGACTTACAAAGTAAATACAATCAATTTCTAAACTGTAACTTTAAAACATTTATTTAATCAAATTATTATTCATTGATAAAACTAAACTCAATTGAATCGTAACTTTTCAAAAAACACTCGTAAGAATCCGGTAGTAAAAAATCGTATTCCATTTTTTTTAAAATTTGATAAAATGCTTTGCACAAAAAAAGCTGTCCCGATATTTATCGGGACAGCTTTTTTATTTATAAAATTTAATTAATCATTTGTTCTTCCGGCAACATTGCCAATACCTTCGAAATAGTACAAATTACAGCCTGTTCTACCACCACCTGTTTTAACCCATGCAGTTGCATTTATGTTCGTAGAAAATGAAGTACTGAAAGTAGCCCTGTAATAAGTAGGTTGACTTCCACTTGTACCTACATTAAATTTCAATACATCTGAAGTACAACAAACCCGGATACTTGGGTCACGTTCTATTTCTACAACAAGTGTGTACCAGGTAATTCCATCGAAACTGTACTCTGCAGATACAAAAGCCGCCTCTGCTGAAGGTGATAAAGGAATACTCCAATGGCTTACATTCTGTAAGGTTCCGTTTTCGCCATTACCTGGATTTACATTGGTTAATTTCCATGTCCATTGCTGACTGGTACCTACCAAATCAGTACTCATACGTGTGATTTCATAAGAAGATACAGTTGCATTTTCTGCTTTCTTTACATTGTTGAAAGATGAAAGTGTGATTACAGAAGCAAATACTGCTGCAGTCAAAATTGATTTTTGGAAAAAATGTTTCATTGTTTTGTTTTTTAGGGTTGATTAAATTTTGGCTTATATGGCCTTTGTTAAAAAAATTGAATTATTGTTTTGTAATAGGTAACCAGTTGGATAAACTAACTGTTTAATTAATTGCGAACCGCAAAAGGGAAGTTGATTACTTAAAATAATGTTGTCTAAAAATTGACAACTGTGGATTGAGTTGACTTTCATAATTGGGTACGTGATTAATTCTGTAACGAGTGTAAATGTATAATCCACTTTCGGAATCTCATAACTTTTTCACGAATATTTTCTAAGTAGAATGTATTTTCTGCAAATGCGATTACGCTATACTTGTTTAAAAATAGCTTGGTAAAATTACGAGAATGATTTTTTTTTAATTGCAGATGTATTCTAAATCAATAGTTAGTGTAAAATATTTATTAAAAAAAATGCGGATTATATAATTATTTTTTATGAAAAATTATTTCAAAAAAAAAGATTGATTTTAAAATCAATCTTTTAAAAAAAACAGTATCGTAAATTAACTAATCAGTATAAGATCCCAATCCTGAATAATAATAGGCATTACAACCCTGAAGACCACCACCTGTTTTTATATAGGATACAGCATAAGGGTTTATAAAAAAATCTCTATCGAAAGTTGCCCTGTAGTAAGCAGGAGCGGAGCCAGAAGTTCCGTTTGCAAATTTCAATACATCAACCGTAGTACAAACTCTGATAGAAGGATCTCTTTCTATAACAATTGATAAACTATTCCAGGTGCTACCATCTGTACTATACTCTGCAGAAATCAAAGAAGCTTCTGCCAGAGGGCTTAACGGCAAACTCCAATGACTCACATCTTGTAATGTATTATTGTTTCCATTACCTGGATTGGGATTGGTTACAGTCCATGTCCATTGCTGATTAGCGCCAATCATTACGGCACTCTGAAGCGTAATTGTGTAGGCGGTAAATGCGGGTTTGATTTCTTTTTTTAAATGGGCGTAAGAGAAAATTGTTATAAGCATAAAGCTGCATACAATCAAACTGAATGTTTTTTTGAAATTAATTTTCATCATAGCTTTTGGTTTTAAAAGTAAAAAAATGAAGCATTAAAATTTAATTTGAAGTTACTGCATTGGTAGAAATAAATGTTGATTTTATATAAATGTAAATCCGGAAAACACAAAGCGATAGAACTCAGTTTAAATAGTTGAGCTGCTAATAAAGAGAAAACAAGTATTTAAGAATTTTAAAACAACTAAAAGAAGCTTGCATAAAAATATTTATGCATAAAAAAAGGCTGTCTTTTAAGACAACCTCTTTTTTAAATTGTAATAGATATTGGTTAATCGTTTCTTGTTCCTGTTATCACACTACAACCAATGCCAGAATACATGTACGCATTGCAACCTTGTAAGCCGCCACCTGTTTTTATATATGAATAAGCTAAGGGATTTACAGTGAAGTCCTGGCTAAAAACAAACACCAGGCGGCCATT
>JANPEU010000454.1:0-9050 GCA_031423175.1 Bacteroidota bacterium | reverse complement strand
CATGAAATTATTAATACCATTCTTATCGCTTTTTATTGCTCCTTTATTTACTGATGCACAGGAATGGAAAACTTTCTCCAGAGATTCTATTCTTTTTACTGCAAGATATCCAGACAACTGGGTAAATAAAATAAAAGAAGGGAAGCGGGTTTTCTTCACCTCCCCTTCTGACGGTAACGATGATAATTTTTTTGAAAACATAAATATTAGTGTAAGCTATAACTCTGAATATGGCAAATCATTCAAAATAAAAGACATTTATGCTAGTGTAACTGTAGAGCTAAAAAAAACACTAAACGATTATACCGAAGAAAGTCTGCAATACTTTAAATGGAACAACGAAGATGCCAGCGAATTAATTTACGCTGGTTATTCAAAATCCGATGCCTCATTAAAAGTACGTGTTACCCAATGGTTTTGTTTCTCCAATCAAAATTTGTACGTAGCCACCTTTACTGCACATTTTAATAATAACAATCATAACGCTGTAGCAAAAAAAATAATGAACAGTATTGTCTTTAAATAAACCCATTTTTCCCCTAATATAGAATTACCACACTAAGTACTCAGCAAACAAAAATCTGTGTTTAAATTAAAAATAATAATGGAGCACTGAGGCATATAATGTATCGGATAAAAGACAAATAATTTCTTTTGTAATAAATTAGTAACATTTACAGTAATAGCTTATTTTTTTTTTCATGTCAATTACCTAATCTTTGCCGTGAAATAAATAAATGAAGTCCGTAGCAAAATCATATACTGAAAACGAATTGGTAGCTTCACTTAAGAGGCGGGAGAATGATGCATACAGTTATTTATATCTAAACTACCGGGGTTCTTTATTTGCTATCATTAATCAGATAATTTCCGATACAGAAACCGCCAATGACGTACTTCAGGAGGTTTTTATTACCGTCTGGAATAATATTGATAAGTATAATGCAGAAAAAGGAAGGCTCTATACCTGGCTGCTCAACCTTACCCGGAATACAGCCATCAATAAAACACGGTCAAAAAATTATAAAACCTTTCTGAAAAACGATGACATCAGTAATTACGTAAATAGTATAGAAGAAAAAAATGCATCGCAGCAAAATATTGATCAGATCGGATTAAGAAAAGAAGTAAGTAAGTTGAAGCCAGAATTCAGAGCGGTTTTAGAGTTGGCTTATTTTAACGGTTTTACCCAGGAAGAAATCTCAAAAGCATTAAATATACCTTTAGGCACTATTAAAACAAGATTAAGGAGTGCATTAATTGAATTAAGAAAACAATTCAGGTAAATGAACATTAAAGAATACATATCGTCGGGGATTATTGAGCAATATGTTCTGGGACTTTGCAGTACACAAGAGTCAATCGAACTTGAACAACTTCGCAATGCACATCCTGAGCTAAAAGACGCTATCCATCAATATGAAACTGAACTGGAAGAAAGAATGATGAAAGATGTTCAACTTCCTTCAACAGAAACAGATGAAAAAATTCTTCGCAGTCTTGCTTTATTGCAAACTCCTGTGATTTCAATTGCCCCAAAAAAGATTGTAAAAAATACGAGTTGGTATAAAACGCTTGCTGCAGCATCTGTTTTATTACTGCTAACAAGTAGTTATTTTATTTATACGCTCAATAAAAAAACGAATACCCTTGAACAGCAACTTGCTGAGACAAAAAATACAACGGAAGGATTGCCTGCGGCAGATTATGCTATTATGAAGAACCCTTCTATAACTCCTGTTGCCATGTATGGTTTTGGCATCCATTCTATTTGCCGGTGTACCATGTTTTGGGATAAACTGGAAAGCTATATATTATGATTCATCATTTACCACAATCATCTTCAGAAAAAGATTATCAACTCTGGGCAATGGTGGATGGCAAAGCTGTAAACGTAGGAATCATAAAAGATGAAATCCGGGGACGGTTTATTGAAATGCAAAATGTACCCTCAAATGCAAATGCTTTTACGGTAACCCTTGAAAACTCCGGTGGCAGCATTTCTCCTACTGAATCTCAAACCTATCTTACAGGAAGAATTTAAATTAATGCTTACAAATAGATTTTGTTTTGAAATAAATCATTCTTAGTATTTTCGGGAAAATAACCTGAATGAAAAAACTTCTTTTTTGTTTTTCAATTTCACTTCTATCTTTTCAGTCGCCGGCTCAAGATAGTTTATCAAAACTACATTTCGATTCTATTTCAAAAACATTGAGCCAGATGGACAGTATTATGAAAAAGAAACAGGAGGAGAACCTGAAAACCGATCAGGAGCCAACCAATAGTAACTTGAATTCTTTGGTTAAAGAAATACAATCAAGAGATAAAAAAGAAAAACAACAGATGTATCTCCGCATCGCATTAGGAATCCTATTTTTTATTTTATTGGTAATCGGATTATTTCGAAGAAGTAGAAAAAAGAAGGTGATATAAATTCAAACTGAAATTTATTTCCAAACCCCTGACTGTTGATTTTATGAAACAAATCCTGTACTACCTATTCGTAGTTATCTTATTTTCCTGTAATTCTTCAAATCAGGATGCAATTGAAGAATCTCCCTTTACCAATACAATGGCCTGCACTTTTTCTGAAATTGTATATAGCAATACGCCTGACAGTTTAATAAAACAATATCTACCCGGATGGAAAATAGCCTGGAATCCTGAAGCAATAAATGGCAACTATGTTTTTGCTGCAACTAATAATAATAAAATTGTAATTGTGATACGAGGTTCTGTATTACAATTTGATAAAGCCGCCTTTGATAACTGGATCCGGCAGGATTTTAATATAGCTGAACAAAAGGAATGGGTATATACAGACAGTTCATCAGATGCAAAAATTTCACAAGGCTCCTTTGAAGCATGGGAAAACATACAAATTCTTAAAGATAAAAAAACGGGACACACACTATGGCAATTTCTGGATAGCTCAACAAATACTAATTCTTCAGTATTAATAACGGGTCATAGCCTTGGAGGAAATCTTTCCACCGTATATGGATCCTGGTTAGCTTACCAATTAAAAAAACAAAACAAACTAATCAAAAAAATACAAGTAATCACTTTTGCAGCACCCGCAGCAGGTAATGAAGCATTTGCCAAAGACTTTAATACAAAATTTCCTGAGGCAATGCTTATTGAAAACACAAATGATATTGTTCCAAAATTTCCCATAGCAAATTCGGTTGGCAACCTTGGTGAACTTTATAACCCTGTACCCAATGCCAATAAAATTGAAATCGCTAAAATTATTATCAGCATAAACCTTGCTACCGTTTTTGATGGGCTAAAATTAACTTTGAAAGGAATGGAAGTCTATAATGGAAATTCTGTTTACGCACAACCAAAAGAGGAAAAGATAACTATCAAACTATCAGGATTACATAAAGAAAATACTGTGGAAGATTTTTTTAGTGAAGCAGGTTATCAACATGGAGTAGTACAGTATGCAGTTGCTGTTGGTGCACCCGTCATTAAAATTCCATAACTAAATCAGTTTTGCTTTGGTTTTGGTTTCCAGGAATCCGTTCTCAGGTATTCCAATTCTTTCAACATACAACTAATCATGTTCATGATTTTTTCTGCTTCGTCGATTGTAGGTGTGAGAACCGATTTTTTTTCATTATTGCCAGTGATCGTAATACTCTGAATTTTTTTTATCGAAAGATTTGTAAGTTGAGTATGTAATGCATCCTGATTTTTAAAGATAAAATGAAAATTGCCTTTGCAGTTTGTTGTGCCTCCATTTTTAATAGTTGCTCTTTGCTTACCACCTTCAAATACAATTACGGCGCGGCTATAATCATCAAAGCAGATACCATTTGGTGTGGTGAGTGAAAAAAACAAATCCACATCTCGTTTATCTGCCGTTACGGTAAATAAAAATTCTTCGGTACCACCGCTGAATTCTTTAAAGCCAGTTGTCAGGCGGGGATCCTGATTGAACTGATCTTTCTCATCTCTTAGGTCGCAATCCTGAGCCAAACCGAATAATGGAATAAATAAAAAGAAAGTAATAAATTTTTTCATATCCGAATATCTATGTTATAAAATTAACCAGCTTCTTCAATATACCACTACCTGGAATGTTAAAAAATATTGCCGTCACCTGAAATCAGGAATCAGTATCTTCGCAAAAAAAGAAACTCATGTCTTTATTGAATCAGCAAAAAAACAAAGATAAAAAAAAGGATGGCAAGAAGAACCCGGCTACCGGGGCAAAGGATTCTAAGTTTATTCAGAAACCAAAATCAGCAGGCTTTGTAAGCAAGCAATCAAACACCGGTTCTCAACGCGGCAGTTAATCCTCCCCTTTTTTATGATCAAAGAACAATTATTGCAGGAACTGGCGGTAGAAACGTATGCCACACTGAAACCATCTCCTGTTCATGGCATTGGCGTTTTTGCAATCCGGGATATACCAAAAGGTTGTCGGGATTTTTTTTCAAAGAAACAAATTGAATGGATAAAAATACCGATTACAGAAGTGGATCGGTTGCCAAATCATTCTCGTAACCTTGTGGAAACTTATTGCGTATATGATCAGGAAAATTATTTTGTTCCCAATTATGGGTTTAAAATAGTGGATATGGTCAATTATTTAAATCACTCATCATCCCCCAATGTTATTTCTATCAATCATGGGGAGTACTTTGAAGCAACTGATGATATTTTATCTGGCACCGAACTTTTAGTTGACTACAGTAAGATTGTAGAAACGGATGAGTATGATTAATCAACGTTTGCCCCTATCCCCTATAGGAGGATACTGCCAATTATCTTTTCAGGAACTTTCCCTTCAATAATTTTTCCATCACTTCCTCTTTTAAATTCCGGCTAATTGGAATATGATGCTGCCCGATTTTTATGTCATTGGCATCTATACTTTCAATTTTATCCGCTGCAATAATATAGGATTTATGTGTTTTAATGAATTGATCTGAAGGAAGGTATTCCTCCACCGATTTAAACGTGAGATAGGTAATATATTTTTTACCAGCCGTATGAATCACCACATAATTTTGTAAAGCTTCGGCTACTAATATTTCATCAAAAAAAAGTTTCACCAGTTTATTTTCAGCTTTTATAAAAAAATAATCAGGTTGTGTTGATACTTTTTTTGACTCATCAGAATTCACTTGTCTTATTTCATAAAACTCTTTTGCTCGCATGGCCGCTTTTAAAAAACGCTCAAAAGAAACAGGCTTTACTAAATAATCTAAGGCATTCAGTTCAAAACCCTCGATTGCAAACTGAGGATAAGCGGTTGTAAAAATTACCGGTGGCGCATGTTGAATTGTCTTTAAAAAATCAAGGCCAGTTATTTTGGGCATTTGAATGTCCAGAAAAAGTAGCTGCACTTCTCCCGTATTCAATAACCCGGCAACTTTTAAAGGATTGTCAAATTCACCGATGAGATTCAGAAAATCAACATCGGCAATATATTCTTTCAACCCCTTTCTTGCAAGCGGTTCGTCGTCTATTATAACACAGTTTATCATATTTTAAACAAGTATTAATATCCCTGCAATCAGCAATAAAACAGAGGCGATTAGTAAAACCCAAAATGTTTTGAACTGTTTCTGTTTTCGTAAAAGCAATCCTATGAGCATAAATTTAAATTTTTAACTTAAAATATATTTTATAATTATCTGGTGTGTCTTCAATTTTCAGTTCATGACTTCCCTGGTAAAGTAATTCCAACCGCCGCTTCACATTTTTTAATCCAATACCACCCGGTTGATTTTTCATGGGACTGTCATTTTCTTTTGAATTCTCAACAGTGAATTCAAAAAATCCATTTCTCCGGCTCATATCTAATTTTATAAAATTGGGGCGATCGGTTTTATGCGAAATAAATTTAAATGCATTTTCAACAAATGGTATCAGCAACAAAGGTTCAATCGAAAAATCCTTTACATCCGGAGAACAATTGAATTGAACCGTGTAATTTTCATCCTTACGCAGTTTTTGCAAATCAACATAATCTTTCAGATAACTGATTTCATTTTCAATAGAAATTTTCTCACCATTTACTTCATACAACTGGTAACGGAGCATTTCAGAAAATTTATGCAATGTATTTCTTGCCTCTGTATTTTCTTTGTCAATGAGAAAATAAACGGAATTCAGCGAGTTAAATAAAAAATGTGGATTAATCTGAGATTTTAAAAAATTCAATTCAGTCTCTGCTTTTTCCTTTGCCATCTCAGTCAGTCGTTGCTGAGATTGTATAAAATCATAAACCAATTTTACAGCTACCCCGGCTGTAACAAGAAAGAAATGCGGGATAATATTATCATATATCCTTATTTTAAAATTTGCTGAATTAATGCTGAACAAATCTGGATTGCCAAGAATGCTTCCGATGATTTGCATTTTGCCATAGCTACTCAGCATAATCATTGCAATATAACATACACCAAAAAGAAAATATTTTTTTCTGTATAAAAAAAAAGGAACGAGTAAATAATTAGCCACATAAATCATCATTGCCAGATCAGCAACCTTTAGCAACGTGATTTTAAAAGCTTTCTCTGTGGATGAATAATCCTGGTACCGCAGGTTATACCAAATACCGAAAATCAGCATCCAGATAATAAGATGATGCAGTTTGTATTTTATAATAAATTGAGCGTTGTGCATAGTGCAAAATAAAAGTACAAAAACTAAGTGGTAATCTTAATTACACCAATTGTGCATTTTGCATGACTATTGGAGAAAATATCCCAGAGGAGTTTATTTGATACAGCTCATCAAGTGATTCTTGCCTTACATGTAAACATTGATTCGTAGAAATTTGTATTTCTTAATTTGTATTAAAAATACATTGTATGAAAAATATTCAACTTTTGTTCATGTTATCCTGTTTAGTAACTTTAAATGGCTGCGGTCAAAATATTTCGACTAAACCAATTAAACCGAATAAAGCGGATATAAAAGTTGGTGGCAATTGTGAGGGTTGTGAAGCTATTTATGAATCACCCGTTTCTTTTGAGCAGCTAAATGAAATAGATACGTTGCCGGATTTTAATGACCCCGGACCAAAAATTGAAATCAGTGGAATCCTGTTTAAAGCAGATGGAAAAACACCAGCCCCAAATGTTATCCTTTACATTTATCATACGGATCAAAAAGGAATTTATGCACAAAAAGGTAATGAAAAAGGCTGGGCCAAAAGGCATGGCTATATCCGTGGATGGATTAAAACAAATGATAAAGGAGAATATAAATTTTATACGTTAGTTCCGGCTTCATATCCCAATAGCAATAATCCAAAACATATTCACCCAACAGTTAAAGAACCCGGCTTAACCGAATATTGGATTGATGAATTTCTTTTTGATGATGATCCCTTATTACCCGATAAAGAAAGAAACAAAATATATCCTGTTGGTGGTAACGGTGTGTTAAAACCTGAAATGAAAAATGGGATGTTACGGGCTACCAGAAATATTATTCTGGGATTTAATGTGCGTGGTTATCCTGAATAATTAACACTGAAAAAAATTATTTGAATGAAATATCAGCTTTCACTTTATATAATCGGACTGTTCTTTCTTCCAGATTTTTAAGTACTCCGTTTATTTTAAGATTCCAGAGTTGCTTTTCATCATTATAAGTAATATCAACCGTACCGTTATTTACATTAATAAATGATGCTCTGCCACCAGCCCGAAAAGAATATTTAGCATCTAGTTCGTCTTTATCATCGGCTCCAACTACAATACTGTATTTTTTTTCTGTTAATTTTTTTTGTTTAAAAAACATTGTGAAAAACTGCTCTTTTTGCTGAATGGTGATTACGAGTTTATTTCTAATTCGCTCAACTTTCACTATAGCACTCTGATGAGAAGTAAAATAATTATTATAACCGCTTGTATCTGTAACAGCAACCGGACAGCGGCTGTAAAGTGTATCGCCATCCTGTTGAGCAGTTACATTCAGTGAAATAATAAAGGAGAATAAGAGGGTAAATATTTTCATTCGAAATTTCAGTTACAATTATAAAATTTTAAAGATAGTCAACAATGACGGATAATAATACTCAGGGGTTGTTTCTTTCTCCAAAAATAAGACTACCGATACGAACCATGTTGCTCCCTTCCTCGACAGCAATTTTATAATCACTGCTCATACCCATCGACAGTAAAGTGAAATTTGAATAGCAGGTAACAGGTTTTGAGTTTTTAACATATACTTTTTTAAGATAGTTGAATTCGTATCTTATTTTATTCAGATCAGGAGTTAACGTTGCCATACCCATCAATCCGCAGATTCTAACATTGGGCATTTCGCCAGAAGAAAGTTGCTGTAAAGCTACTTCTACTTCATTTTCATACATACCGTGTTTTGTTTCTTCATCTGCAATATGCAGCTGAAACAAACAATCGATGACCCGGTTCCATTTATTGCCATGCTTATCTATTTTTTTTAACAGGCTTAAACTTTCTACAGCATGAATTAAATGAATGAAAGGTGCAATTTTTTTTACTTTATTCGTTTGCAGTGTGCCTATAAAATGCCAGCGGATATCTTTTGGCAACACGGCTTCCTTATCTACTAATTCCTGAACATAATTTTCGCCAAAATCACGATGACCGAGATTGTACAGTTCAAGTATATCTTCTATTGATTTAGTTTTGGAAACAGCAACAAGGGTAATAGCTTCACCCAATTTATTTTTAATTCGCCAATAATTTTCTACATCTACAGGCATCCGGATAATTTTAAACCAAAGGATATAAATTGATAAAAAAAGTTGAAAAAAATTATTTTAAAATACTTCTACTGATTACAATACGCTGCACCTCACTTGTACCTTCATATATCTGCGTAATTTTTGCATCACGCATCAATCTTTCCACATGATATTCTTTTACAAAACCATACCCACCATGTATCTGCACCGCCTCAGTAGCTGTCCACATGGCAGTTTCACTTGCAAATACCTTTGCCATTGAGCTGCTGAGTGTATAATCTATTTTATTATCTTTTTCCCAGGCTGCTTTTAAACAAAGTAATCTTGCTGCTTCAATTCTTGT